>JAGRHX010000265.1 GCA_020444775.1 Gammaproteobacteria bacterium | reverse complement strand
ACGTTCGAGGGCTTGATGTCACGGTGCACGATACCGTGCGCAGCCAGAGCGTCTAGCGCGGCGCACAGCTGCACGGTGATGTCCACGCTCTGCCGTGGCGTGAGTCCCGTCTCGATGCGCTCCTTGAGATCGCCACCGGGCAGGAACTCCATGATCAGATAGGCGAAATCGTCACACTCGCCACACTTGAGGATGTCGACCACGTGCCGGCTCTGCAACGCAGTGGTGATCTGCCCCTCGAGCATCATCCGCTTGTAACGCTTCTCCTCACGCGAGCTCTGCTTGCGCAGGATCTTCACGACCACCGGCACCGAGTTGGGAAGCGACCAGGCCAGGTACAGCTTTGACATCCCGCCCTGGCCGATCAGCCGAGGGTTGTACAGGCTCAGCTTGCTCAACAGCTCGTTGATCGGATCGGCCTTGAGCACGACGCTCTCGGCCTCGTTGCGGATCCGCGAGATCTCGACGGTCTGGGTGTCGTCCGCGGGATGCAGTATGCGGTCGATGACGCTGGCCAGACGTTCGCTTTCGAGCTCGTCCTCGATCAGCACGTCACCGGCGCCCAGGTGGATCGCGTCGATGGCCGCGTAGACATCGCGGTCGACACTCACACCAACCACGCACGAGCGCATCACCTTGGGCAACAACGACAGGACCCGCGCCAGCACGTCATTCGCCGCGCCGCCCCCACACTCGCAGAACATCACGTCATAGGTCACCCAGGCGAAGCCGGGCGCCGGAAAACCGCGCTGCTCGGTGTCCCATTCGGTGGTCTCCACATCCGGATGGATCTCGGCCAGCCGCTGACGCAGACCACGCATGAAGCGCTTCGAGCGATGCAGGATCAGTGCGCGCAATTCGGCCTCCGCGACCGGGCTCGAGCAGATCGAGCGCTTTCAGCCGGACAAGCAATCATTGGGGACTCGGTATGTGAGGATGAGGGGTCGAGCTCGATGGCCATGGTTCCCTGGAGCCCGTCCGCAGCCCGAAACGTGATGCATTCACCGAACTACATCGGTCATTGCGCGGCCAACTTTATCCCCATGCCGCAGTGCAGCGTGGAGCCATCGAGCGGCCGAGGCGAGCGCATCGCTGGCGCTGCCACGGGCCACCACGGTAGGCCGACGCAGGAGGCCCGGAAGGTGCTGGGCACGAGCCCGAAAAGAGAGAGGACCCGGAAACAGGACCGGGGGGAATACCTGTCGGGAAGGTCAGGCCTGGCGCGCGACCGGCAGCAGATTGAAGGCGACGGCGATCCGTTGCCCGGTGCCGAAGTATGGATGCACGCTGTGCTGCAACCAGGCGGGAAAGACGATCATCTGTCCGGCACAAGGGCTCAGCAGGAAGCGTCCGTAAAGACGGCTGGTTTCGGCGTAGGTGACCGAGGCGCCGGGTCTGGGGTCCATCAGCTCCAGCTTGCCGCTGTACGGATGGCCGGCGACCGGCTCGTTGTCGGTCACGTAATAGACACCCGACCACGCCGCGTTCGGATGGGTATGGGCGATGTGATAGTCCCCGTGCGAGAGCACGTTGGCCCAGCCCTGCAGCCGATATGGCCAGTCGCGCGGATCATCGCCCTGGATCTGTTCGCTGATCCGCGTGAAGGGCTGCATGAACGAGACGATACGTGATTTCAGCTCTTGCACGCACGGCTCCGACCAATCGAACAGATCCAGCGCCGAATGCCAACCACCGACGATGCTGCGCGCGAGCCCTGGCGCATACCCGGCGCGCGCCAGGATCGTCGCGCAGAGCCGGGCATTGAGGGCATCGCAGTCCGGCCAGAGGAAATTGGCGATGGTCGTCGGAAAGATGGACAAGGTGTGCCTGGCCACACGCGCAGGGTCCAGCGCGGCCTGCCCCGGTCCATGCGTGGCAGCGGCTGTCGCCGCGGACGGCTCTCTCACGTTGCTCGCACCAGCTCGAAAGCCCCGAGCACCAGACCGATGGCGGCTACCCAGCTGCCGGCGACGCGCAGCGCGATGCCACCAAAGTCGAGCCGGTCGCGGACCCCGGCCGCGCCGGCTGCGGCCAGGGCGAACAACACGTAGGCAGCCAGCGTTACCCCACCGACGTAAAGCCAGCGCGCGTTGCCATGCAACGAAGCATCTGCATTCGCCAGACCATGGCTGAACCCGAACAGCACGCACAGCATGGCGAACAACCAAGCTGGCAGACGCACATACAGCGCGGCAAGTCCGCCGAAGAGAACGAAGGAGCCGACGTTGAGCAGGTCGGTCTCGCGCATCAGCGTCTCCGGCAACGGCCAGATCGTACCGGCAAGCACACCGCCCAGGACCGCAAGCGGAAACAGCGAGAAACCGAATCTCACCCCACGACCGCCGGCCATCACCCCCAGCAAAGCCAACGCCAGCCACGGCAGCAGATGCTGGAAGGCAGTCAGCGGATGCAGCAAGCCGCTGTAGAACGACCCAAAGCGAGTCGATACCAGATGTGCCGAGGCCGGCATCGGCAGGGTCATCATCAGCGCGGCGAGGATCGTCGCGGCACGCAGCCTGGTCAGGGGCTGGTGGCAACGTCCGACCGTTCGCCCACCGCGGTTCGTCGACAAGTCAATCATCGGTTTCCCACCCTTCCCCATCTTCAGGTCGCCGGCGTCAGGATCAGCAGCGCGCGCCCGATGAACCAGAAGCTCGCCACCGAGCCCATCGCGTACACGACCGCCGATTCAGTCCAGCGCGGCGCGGCCACCTGCAGGCTGCGATGGGACCACATCAGACCCAGCACAACGAACACGAAGATCAGCTGACCGATCTCGACGCCCACGTTGAAGAACAGCAACGCCGCTGGAATGCTCTCGCGCGGCAGACCAACCCCGGTCAAGGCGCCGGCGAATCCGAAGCCATGCAACAGCCCGAAGCCGAACGCCACCAGCCACGGATACCGCGCGCTGAGACTGGGCCGCCCGGCACGCAGCTTCATCACCTCCACCGCGACGAACACGATGCTCAGCGCGATGGCGGCGTTGACCGGCTTCTCCGGTACCCCGACCCAGCCCAGGGTCGCCGCGGCCAGGGTAAGGCTATGGGCGACGGTGAAGGCAGTGATGGTCTTGAACAACATCCACCTGGACCCGACCAGCAGCAGAAGGCCGGCGACGAACATCAGATGGTCGACACCGAGCATGATGTGCTCGATACCCAGCGGCACGTAGGCCTTGGCCACGTGTGTCCAGGGCATCGCCCCATCAGCGCTGAGCTGCAACACCGGCTGAGCCGCGGTCAGTGTGTAGCTGCGCACCTTGCTGTCGCGGCCGACCACGCGCACCACCACCGCCGAGTACCGCTCACCGAGGCGTTCCACGCTCAATGCACCGACCAGCCCCTGGTCGCCACAAACCACCAGTGGCGGCTCGCTCTTGCATTGCTCAGGAAAGATCGCGGTCGGTCGCGCGACATCGCGTGGCGAGGCCCAGTTCCAGCTCTCCACGTAGGTGCCCTGGGTGGCGGTGGCACGCAGGTTCAAGGTCGCCACTGGCGTGCTGTGTGCCAGCACCCGGCAGGAGCCGGCCAGCAGCAGCAGGGCCAGCAGCCCCAGCGACAGTCGGGTCATGATGCCCGCTGGCACGCCAGTCGTACCCGCCTTCATCCGCGCGGCTCCGCTCTGCCCGGCTCACGCAGTCCCGCGTTGTGCGCCGGATCGGCATCGGGTCCGGCAATGTCCGCGGGCTGCCGGTCGACCTCGTAGCGAATATCGTACTTGTCGTGAATCTTCTTCAGCGCGCGCGCAAGCTGCAGCTGTCGGGCGCTCTTCTCCCAATCGCGCATCACGCGCGCCCGGGTTGCATCGAACTCGGCCGGATCGGCGGCAAACCGCTCGGTTATCCGTGCCAGGTGAAGGCCCTGCACCGAGCTCAACACCGTCCAGTGATGATCCGGCACGGACAACAGTCGACGGGTGTCATCCGCCCCGAAGACCTGACTCAGGTTGACTTCGGGACGACGCGCGTATCGGCGCAAGGCCGCGGCATGACGACCCTGGGGCGGCGCGCTGCCCAGCGTTTGCGCGAGCTGCTCGGCCTGTTCTCTATCGACACCATCTTCCAGACGGAACTGCTCGAAGCTGTACAGCGCCGGCAGATCATAAGCGTCTCGATTCTCCTCGAACCACGTTTGAAGAACCGCGTCTGGCGGTGTCTCCACGCCCAGATTGTCAAAGAGGATATTGCGAATCTTCAGGATCAGACGGCTGCGTATCATATCGTCACCCTGGTCCAGACCCATCTTCAGGGCTTCACGAAACAACACCTCGTTACGCACCCAGCGAACCAGCAGGTCGTCGAGCTCCTGGGTGGAAGGCGCACGCCCCTGGGCTTCCTCGAATATGGCGCGGATCTCGTTCAAACGCGCGTCGTCGACGACGATGCGACGAGGATTGTTGCCATCCAGTAAGCGGTCGTGGGCGATGAACATCACCAGACCGATGAGCAGGAACTGGATCAATGGCTCACTGGCAAGACTCTTGAATCCACGCATCCACATGTCGGTAGTCTCTCAGCTGAAACGTAGACGGGAGACCGGGTGGTCTCCCGTCTGCTTGCACACCCGACGGGTCAGGATGGCTCCCTAGCGGGTCACCTTCACGAACACGGGGTTCGCATAGAACCAGACGTCGGCCCAGGCCTGCACGTCGGCATCCAGCACGCCGTTCACGTGCGGCGGACATGCCGCGTCGTCACAGGGGATGTTGTCGGTCTCCCAGTCCAGCAGCGGGTTGCCATCCACGTCCCGGGAATGGGGGGTCCCGGCCGGGATGTTCGAGCCGCGCGCACGGAAGTACATGTCCTCATCGACCTTCACCCAGTAGCGCATGGTCTTGATCGGGCTGCGCGACCAGTTCGCCTGGGTCCAGGTCTTGGCGATCCTGGTCGTCGCAGGTGCCATCGGCTCGTAGTACTCAGGATCGGTGGGCTTGTACATCCGGCCGTGCACCACGCCGGAAATCAGATCCACCTGGGCAAGCTCAGGCTCGTTGATCGGGACCTGCTTGCCGATCTGGGTCAGGTAGGGGTTGTCGAAGCGATACGGGCTGTTGTTCGGACCGTTTGGATCCCGAACCTTCAGCGACACCCGTATCCAGCGCCCTTTGCGGACCTCGAGCGCCTCACCCATGGTCGCGCATTGGTTGCCCGCGCAGACCTCGAACTCGAGCTGGTCGACCAGATCACCCATCACGTGCCAGCTGTTGCCGCTGCGCAGCCCGGCGACCAGCGCCTTACCCGGATCGGCATACGCGGTCTTGTCGATGTACACGTAGTTCTTCTGGAACTCGCCTGGCCAGAAGTCACCCGTGGTCTCGTAGTCGAGCGGGCCGAAGGCGCCGCGGCTATGCCAGTCAGAGCTTGCAAACGACCAGAAACGGCGACCCTCGCTGAGCAGCGCGTCCCACATCGTGCGCACACCCGGGCGGCACACGGTGACCCGCTTCGGATTGCGGTTGTCCGCCACCAGCGGGTACTTGCCACCTTCCTGGAAATCGGCCTGGGTGAGCGGCGTGCCGTCGAAATCCATGCCTGGCCTCGCCGCCTCGGCGCCCGCATAGCAGCCGGTCCCGCCATAGGTACCCAGACCGGCAGCGTTTGTGCCGTAGCCGCCGCGGCTGGGGATCGGCTGGTGACCGGGCTGGCTCTCGAAGCCGAAGGCAACGTTGGGCGCTGCGGTGTTGTGGTCACGAACGTGCTCGACGTTCCAGCCAAAACCGCGGTCGCTGGTGTTGGCCGGATCGTTGCTCGGCGCGTAGTGCGCGCCCTGGCGCTCGATGTGCGCCATCACCGCGACGCTCTCCTGGGGGAAGTTCTCGTTCATCCACAGCACCGCGGCCGTGGATTTGACATGGTCACCCGCGTCGGCCTCGGTGTTGATCCCGTCGGCGCCGAGCGTCGAGTTGTAGTCCGCCACGCCTTCCTCGGGCCGGCCTTCGAACATCGACTTGAGGACGTCGTTGGAAGCTTCGCTGAGTTCGCAGGTCCAGCCGTTGTCGCCACCGCCGGAGGTGTCCTCGGAGTTCCGTGCGAAGCAGTACTCCCACTGCGCCATCGCGTTGGCATTCGGCTGCGGGTCGTACTGCCCGGCCGTGATGATGTCGCTGCCGTGCTCGTGACCGGGCACCACCCACTCCAGACCCAGCATCGCCTCCTTCGCGGCTGCCTTGTTGCCCGGTTCATTCCGAACCGATACCAGGGGCTCGAGCATGAAATCCTGCATCTCCTGCCACTTCCACATGCGCGGCACCCGGACGCCGTCGCCCTGGGTGCTGGCACCGTGGTTGTTGCCCTTGAACTTGTCTTCGGGCAGCGCGCCGGAGTCCAGCCACGCGGTCTTCTCCTCGTCACTCAGCAACGAGTTGTACCAGATGTTCGGTGAGTTGGAGCTCGCATTCGAGTAGTAGTAGAAATCGTCGAAGCGGCAGTCACGCTGACTGGATCCGCTATGCCCTACCTGCACGAACCAGTCCAGGTACACAAGGCTCTGACGCGCCAGCGTCTTCACCGAGGTCCAGCCGTCCGAGCAGGCCGTATGGTTGTGGAAATCCCCCGCCAGGTATTCGCCGTTGCCATCCGCGGCGCTGCTCGCGCCGGACGCGAGAGCGGTGACTATGGCAGCTGCAAGCACATGCTTTTTCATCAAAGACGTCCCCGTGAGTTCGTACTCAGCCAGATAGGTTTCTTGGCCACGTGACACCGCCATCCGCCACCCACCCGATGACGGCCAGCCGTGCAATCGGGTGAACTTCGAGTGGTCGGAACGGATGTGCCCGCGACGTGCGTGCTGTGATGAGACCGTGCGGCTCCCGGTGCGGCGGATGAGCGCGTCCCCCTGCGCGTCCAGACAGGACGCAGCGTTTGCAAGAGTAGCGGCCAGTTGTGACGTTCAGGTGTTGGTTGTGTGACCTCACGACCGGCAGATCCGACGCATTCGGTCCTTTCTTCGTGACGACGTGGCCAATCAGCTCCTGCCGAATCGGTAGCGGTATTCGGGCAGATTGACCTCCAGATGTCATCGAAGCGAAACAGAAGCGCCACGCGCTCAACACCTGGCCTGCGCAGAATCACGGTCCCGGGTCGGTTCCGAGCCGCAGCGCCTGCGGACACGGAGTATGGGACGGAGAGCTCACGCCTCGGACGTTGCCTCGCGATGGCTGGAGGGTGCGGTCGCCAGCAGTCGTGGAGCTCGTCCGAGGCGGCCGTCCCGGGACTTCTCTCGAGTGGCTTACTGAGGGGATGTCTCTCGGAAAGCGCTTTTCAGGAACTTTTCAGAAACCTTCCAGGGGGCTTATCGACGCGGTCAGCTCGAATCGGACACTGCCAGACCGTGTCGAATCGATGATTTTAATTGGGGACCAGGACAATGAGACTTGTTGGACTTTCTGAGCTTGCGCGCGGCACCGTGATCGCGCTGGCCTTGCTGCTTGGCTCGAATGCCGCGTACGCCGCTGCCGACTATGGCTCGAGCGTGGATGCGGCGCTGCATATCGATACCATCACCTATATCGACGCCTTCGGCGATCTGATGCTGAGCTCGGACGACGACGTGTTCATCGACGAGTTCGTGACCGGCGCCTCCAGCTTCACGCCGGACGCGCTGGTCGAAGCGTGCTTCGGCCTGCCCGGAGGCTGTGTCTACTCGGCGGGCTATGCAGCGAGCACCGGCGGCGAGGCATACAGCACGGTCGAGTCGCTCTCGTATCTTGCGCTGAGCAACGCCTCCAGCGAGGCGACCCTCGAGATCGCGCTCAGCCTGGACTACGTGCTGGACGCCTTCACGCTGGTCGACGACCCGTTGAGCAGCGCCCTGGCGTCGGCTGCCCTGGAGCTGGACGTGGACGGCAGCGTCACCAGCTACTCGGTGCTCGCCAGCTCGACGACCGGGCCCGACTCGGCCGGGCTCGCCGACAGCCTGGCCTTCATGCTGACCCTGGCGCCCGGCGAAAGCGCACTCATCAGCCTGGCCGCGACCAGCAGCGGTGAGCTGACCGTGGTGCCGGTGCCGGCGGCGCTGCCGCTGTCGCCGACGCGCCTGGTCGGCCTGGTCGGCATCGCCAGACGACGCGCTTGAGCGATCCGGACATCCCGGGCACGCGCTGAGCGTGCCCGGGGTATCCGGTACGAGCCAAGACACGGCGGCGTTCATTCGAGCAGTGGCTCGCCGCCGGTTGCGCATCGCTCGGACGCGACCACCGGGATGTCACACCTGTGACAAGACCCGAGCGTAGGGTTGCGTAGTCGGGCGCATCCGGACGTTGTAGCGGGCCTGTAGACAATTGAGCCGATCGCGCGCCACGCCCGCAACGCAAGCCGTGATCCACGTCCAGCCGGCGCGGCGCCGCCCTACACCGCCGCCCCAAGCCGCTGCTACGAAGTCTGCTTTTCCGACAGACCGACCCGACCACATCGGTGCCGAATGACCCCGGATCCCCAGCCTGCCTCGCTCCCAAGTCGCTTCGTCCACCCGCCGCGCCGGACCGAAGGCACGGTCGCGACGCAAGCCGGCCTGAAGCTCACGCTGCCGGTGCTGTTGCTCGCGCTGCTCTCGGGTGTCGCCGGCCTCGGCTACGAAATGGTCTGGACGCGCATGCTCAGCGTCGCGCTCGGCCACGAGATCGGCTCGGTGCTGGCGGTGATTGCTGCGTTCTTCAGCGGTCTCGCCCTTGGCGCCTGGTCACTGGATGGTGTCATCAGACGCAGCCGCGCGCCTGCCGCGTGGTACACCGCTGTGGAGCTGGTGATCGGTTTCTGGGCGCTCGCGCTGGTATTCCTGGTACCCGGATTCAACCGCCTCGTCGCCGAGCTGATGGGGCCGCAGCCCTCCGCCCCGTGGCAGTGGATCTGCGCATTCGCCTCGACACTGCTGCTGCTGTTACCCGCGACCTTTGCCATGGGCGCGACGCTGCCGGCCCTGCAACGCTTGCTCTCGGGCCCGGGCAACAACCGTCGGGGCGTTGCCGCGCTGTATGCGGCCAACACCCTGGGCGCGGTCGCCGGCACCTTGCTCGGCACCTTCGTGCTGGCACCGGCACTCGGCTACTCGCGAACCTTGTTGGTGCTGTTCGCGGTGAACGCGCTGTGCGCGGCGATCGGCTTTCTGATGGCGCGCGCTGACCGATCCGCGCCTTTGCTACGCACCGACCGCTCGACGCCGCGCGCGAGCGGGCGACAAGCAGCGGCGATTGAAGGTGTGGGTCGGACACGCTTCATGCTCATCTTGTTCATGACCGGGCTGCTCGGGATCGGCTACGAGGTCCTGGTCATTCGAGTGCTCAGCCAGATACTGGAGAACACCGTCTATACCTTTGCCTGCCTGCTCTCGGTCTACCTGCTCGGTACCGCCGTGGGAGCCGCAGTCTATCGAGCATTCGGCATCATTCGTGGCCGGGGGGCACGTCATCGGGCTGACACCGGGCACACCGATTTCGCGGCTACCCTGGGAACTCTGCTGTGTGTCACGGCGCTCGCGGCGCTGGCTGGCGTTGCCCTGCTGTGGCTGGCCGCGCCCCTGCATACCACCGTGCTGGGCTGGAGCGGGCACACCTACCTCGGCGCGATCGCCGCCGAGCTCGCCGTCGCACTCAGCATTTTCCTGTTGCCCACACTGCTGATGGGCGCGACCTTCGCCCATCTCGGAGAGGGCGCCACCGAGCGCTTCGGTCTGGGGCGGGCATTGGGACTCAACACCTTCGGCGCGGCGCTCGCACCGGCACTGTTCGGCGTGATCGTGCTGCCGATGACCGGCAGCAAGACCGCACTGCTGCTGGTCTGCCTTGCCTATCTGCTGCTGGTACCGACCATCGGACGCCGCCAGATCGGCATCGGCATCGCCGTCGCTGCCACAGCCGGCTGTCTGCTCGTGGTGCCGGGCGCGCTACGCTTCGTGACCCTGCCAGCAGGCGGCCGGCTGCTCGACTACAACGAAGGCGTGATGGCCTCGGTCGCGGTCGTGCAGGACCGCGACGAGCATCGTCATCTGAAGATCAACAATCGCTTCACCATGGGTGGTACGGCAACCACCTTCTCGGACCGTCGTCAGGCGCATATCCCGCTGCTGCTGCATCCGGCGCCACGCGACGCGCTGTTCCTTGGTCTGGCAACCGGCAGCACCTTCGTCGCCTCGGCCACCCACCCGGGTCTGAAGGCCACTGCGGTGGAGCTGATCCCGGAGACCCTGCCATTGCTGCACCACTTCGGACCATCGCTACGCACGCTACGCGAGAATCCGCGCTTCCAGGTGCTCAGCGCCGACGCGCGGCGCTTCGTCCGGTCCAGTCCGGAACGCTACGATGTGATCATCGCCGAGGTGTTCCATCCTTCGCGCGACGGCGCCGGGGCCTTGTACACGACGGAGCACTTCGAAGCGGTCCGCGCCCGTCTGCGCGAGGGCGGATTGTTCTGTCAGTGGCTGCCTGTCTTCCAGCTCGACCTCGAGACCCTCGGCATCATCCTGCGCACCTTCACCGACGTGTTTCCGGACGGCCAGGCCTGGCTCGCGCACTTCACGCTGCGACAACCCCTGCTGGCCCTGATCTCCCACCCTGAAGGTATCGAGTACCACCCTGGCTGGTTGGATACCCGGGTCGAGGATCCGACGCTGCGCCGCGAGCTGACGAGCCTGAGACTGCGCTCCGACTTCGATCTGTTCGGTAACTTCCTCGCCTCGGGGGCGGCGCTGAGGGTCGTGGCCGACGAGCTCGACCCGGACCTGCGGCCGAATACCGACGATCACCCGGTGGTGATCTACAAAGCGCCCGATTTCAGCTATCGCCCCCAGGCCGCGCCGGCGGTACGACTGCTCGCCCTGGTCGATGCCTTGCGGGCAAGTCCCGTGGACCTGCTGGGCGCCGCCGCCGACCCGCGGACAAGCGATTTCCATCGCCGACTGGCCGACTACTGGCGGGCCCGCAACGCCTTCCTGCACGCAGGCGTGGATGTACGCCCCTCGCATGATCTGCAGGTCATGCTGGAGCAGACGCGCGAGCCGCTGCTGGCCGTGGTCCGGCAGAGCGCCGACTTCGACCCGGCCTACATGCCCCTGCTGGGTATGGCGAACCTGCTGGCGGCCAAGGACCCCGCCGCGGCCCGCGACCTGCTGCTCGATCTGAAACGAGCCGGGCCGAGCCGTCCCGAGGCAGCCGCGCTGATGCGCCGGCTCTCACCGTGAAGGTCCGGATGTGCCCGCGCACGACGTTGTTCGCCCGTCGGCCAGCGCGACACGGCCGATAGATGCGTAGACGACGACACCGGGAGTCCATTCGATGAGCAAGGTCATCGGCCTGTTTCCGACACCGCTGATGCACTGCGAGCGCCTGCTGGACGACGAAACGGTCGCGCAGCTGCGTGAACGAGCCCGCGCCGACACGCTCGAGCGCAACAGCCAGTCCGGCCAGCTCTCGCATACACGGCTGCTCGACCCGTCCACGGACCCGCTGTTCGCGCGCGTGCAGACCGCGGCGATCCCCGACATCGGTCGCTTTGGCGAGCTGCTGTTTGGTGAGCCCCTGGCCTGGGCCATCAAGGAGATGTGGTTGAACGTGCTCGAACCCGGTGGCAGTCAGTTCATCCATTCGCATGCCAACAGCTTCGTATCCGGGATCGTCTATCTGAACCGACCACATCCGTCGACCCATACCGTGTTCATGAAAAGTCCGGGCAGCGGCGAGTTCATCTTCAAGAACGACGCGGCCGGGCAACGTCCCGGACAGTTCGGCGCGGACCGCTGGGTGCTGCCCGAGGTGTCACCCGGTGACATGGTGCTGTATCCGAGCTACCTGCTGCACGGCGTGCCACCGAACCAGGGGGCGCAACGCATCACCCTGGCCTTCAACGCCATTCCCGAGCGTCTGCGTTCACTCGGCTATGACATCTACTTCGCCGGCACGCCATGGCCACGCTGAGTCTGCGGCTGATGCGTCCCCGATCCGCCATCAAGCTGTCACAAGCGCGTGCCAGGCTATCGTGGCTCTTGCCATGACAACCGGTCCTTGATGCCCATGCTTCGTATCCGTCCCGAGCTCATCATCGGCGCCCTGCTGTTGACGACGTTGTCATCGCCAATCTCGGCCGGACCAGCAACTCACCCCGGCCACGAGCCGACCGCGCCGAGCACGTCGGACATGGCGCCGAAGAAAGACGAGCCGGCAGTCGACGAGCTCAGCGCCGCTCACTATCTGATCGGACGCTTCTTCCCGCTGCTCGACTGCGAGAACGACCAGCTGGTGGATGCTGGAGAGATCGACATGCACCTCGCGGCAATGTTCGGTCCGCTGGATCGCGATCGTTCGCTCTCGCTATCGAAGTCAGAGCTGGTCTCCTCGCCCGCCGGCACGCCGGCGTATCGCTACCAGGCGAGGGTGTTCGAGCTCGCCGACCGCAATGGCGACGGCATCATCAGCTCGCGCGAGTTCCGTGACCACATGGCCCACAGCTTCGCGCTGGTGGACGCCAACCACGATGGCGATCTGCGTGCCGAGGAGATCCGCCCGGTGCCCTGAACCGGTCGCGAGATGAGTCGATCATGCCCGCACGAACACTGACCAGCCCGATTTCGATCAACCGATGAGCAGAGCGGAGCTCAAGAGCCTGTTCCCGGTGCCCCTGTTGCAGGTGGAGGAGTTCCTCGATCCGTCACTGGTGGCGGATCTGCTGGCGCTGGCACGCGCCAGCGCGGCGACCCGTAACTCCCGGTC
>JAGRHX010000264.1 GCA_020444775.1 Gammaproteobacteria bacterium | reverse complement strand
TGGTTCCAGCTCAGTCTCAAGGAGGGCCTGACGGTGTTTCGCGATCAGGAGTTCTCCGCCGACGTCGGCTCACGCGCGGTCAAGAGAATCCAGGACGTGCGGGTGCTACGCACCTACCAGTTCGCCGAGGACGGCGGACCGATGGCGCATCCGGTGCGACCCGACTCGTATATCGAGATCAGCAATTTCTACACCGTCACCGTCTACAGCAAGGGTGCGGAGGTGATTCGCATGATCCACACCCTGCTCGGTCAGGACGGCTTCCGCAGGGGCATGGATCTGTACTTCGAGCGGCACGACGGTCAGGCGGTCACCATCGACGATTTCGTCGCCGCCATGGAAGACGCCAACCAGGCCGATCTGGGCCAGTTCCGGCGCTGGTACAGCCAGGCCGGCACCCCCGAGGTGGAGATCCGATTCAGCTACGACGCCGAGACAGGCAACGGCGTGCTGGAGCTGGCACAGCGCTGCCCGGACACGCCGGGACAGAGCGACAAGTCGCCGTTTCACATCCCGCTGCGCATCGCACTGCTCGACGAGCACGGCACACCGTTGCCGCTTTCGCAGGACGAGCAGAGCCAGCCAGCGGAGAACGCACCGCGTCTGGACGGCGATCTGCTGCATCTGCGCCAGCCGTATCAGCGTCTGCATCTGAAGGGCTTGCCCAAGGGGGCGAGCCGGGCTCCGGTGGTCAGCGCCGGTCGTGGTTTCTCCGCGCCGGTCAACATCAAGGTGAGCCGCGGCGACCGCGAGCTGGCCTTCCTGATGGCGCACGACGACGATCCCTTCAATCGCTGGGACGCCGCGCAGAACCTCGCGCTCGATCTGCTCACCACGCTGATCCGCGATCGGCAAGCCGAGCAACCGCTGTCGGTGCCACAGCAGTTCGTCGACGCCTTCGGCCAGACGCTCACCGATCCGAACACCGATCGCGCGTTGATCGCCGAGGCGCTGCGTCTGCCAGGTGAGAGCTACATCGCCGACCAGATGTCGCTCATCGATGTCGAGGCGATACACACCGCACGCGAGTTCCTCAGACACGAGCTGGCGCGGCAGCTCGAACCGCAGCTGCGCATGGTGATGGCGCAGCAGACGGTCAACCAGCCCTATGCCTTCGAGCCGGAGCAGGTCGGCCGCCGGGCGTTGAAGAACCTGTGTCTGGGCTACCTCATGACGCTGCAGGCGAACGACGTGCGCAGCACCGCGTTCACCCAGCTCGAAGACGCCGACAACATGACCGACGCGCTCGCCGCGCTGGCTTGTTTCACCAACACCGACTGCGCCGAGCGCCCCGCGGCGCTGGCGAGCTTCGAGCAGCGTTGGCAGAACGACCCGCTGGTGCTGGACAAGTGGTTCTCCATGCAGGCGATGATGCCCGGCGACGCGGCGCTGGCGCGGGTCAAGGGCCTGATGGACCATCCGGGTTTCCAGCTTGCCAATCCGAACCGGGTGCGCTCGCTCATCGGCGTCTGGGCGAGTGCGAACCAGACCGGCTTCCATCGTCCGGACGGCGAAGGCTATGCCTTCTTCGCCGAGACCGTGCTGGACATCGGAAAGATGAACCCGCAGGTCGCCGCGCGGCTTGCCACAGCGCTGCGCTCGTGGCGCTCGCTTGAACCGAAACGTCGGGAAAAGGCGCGCAAGGCGCTGGTTTCCATGGCGAATGCACCAGACCTTTCGACCGACCTGAAGGACATCCTGGACCGGACCCTGGCGTGACGTTCCGGGCGCCCGTTACCGACTTGTCAACTTTTTGATCGACGGGGACTGGACAAGCCGAATCGCGGATGATTCCTTACTGACGATTCGGTTGTGCGGCGTTCCGAATCATCAAGCGGCAGACATCCAACGGGGAGGCCACACATGGCCAAGACGGACGCGTTCGGCGCGCCCGATCGGGACAGCTTTATCCGCGGCAACGCCAGGCAGGACCATGCCGGGCGGCTGCGCGGAGCAGCACAACTTCTGGCCAAGCCGGCCTATCGCCGCCTGATCGCCTCGGAGCCCGTGCTTCGGCGGTCGGTCCCGATCCTGATCGTCATTTTCCTCGTCATGGTCGCCGGCGTGCGATTCATCGCCATGCTCGACCAGCATGACAGCACGGCACAGACCGCCCGCGTCCTGCTCCAGATGAGCGCAGGGAAACTGGCAAGCGAACTGGACCGGCTCGAAGCCGGCGCACCCGTTTCCCGCGTCCTCGCGGCGATCGAGGACGTCAACGCGATCGGCGCCCTCGATGGCCGCTCCGCCCTGCTGGTCACCGACAACACGATGACCGTCGTCGCATCGATCGGCACGGCACAGCAACTCGTCGGCCGCAGCATCGATTCGATCCTGACCGGTGGCCAGCCGCTGTTCCTGTTCGGGGACAAGGCGGGCGTGATGACG
>JAGRHX010000263.1 GCA_020444775.1 Gammaproteobacteria bacterium | reverse complement strand
GGGTCGCTCCCGGGCTGCCCGCCTTCGGGATACGCACTTCGCGCACCGGCGCCGGCCGGTAGCTCATGCGTTTCATCCGCCCGACCAAATCAGCCAGGTTCGCTTCCAACTCAGCGCCATACTCGGCCTTCGTCATCCCATCTGCTCCCACCGCTTTCCGTCCATCCAGCGCATGAAAGCAGCCCGCCAGCGAGTCCTCATTGAACAGGTGCATCACCGCTTCGAAGCGCTTCGATGCATCGCTCGCGGACAACCACGCTATCCGTTCGAGTATCGTGTCCGCCGGATATCGAGCCTCGGTTGGACTCGCGGCGTCTCCCTCGAACGGGCAGCCTTGCCCAGGGTCCTTCCCCTAAGTGATCCCCCGAAATATTTACCGCCCTCCCGCTCGACCGACCGTTCTGTCTGGATTGACGAGCAGGTAGGTCATGAGCTGGCAGGCTTGGTCGAGCATGGCATCATCGAGATGATAGTCGGGGTTGCGGTAGACCTCCCGACCGAGGAAGACGAACGAGAGCACACGTTTGTGCTTGACGGTGTTGGCCTGGAAATGGCGGTGCCACTGGACGGTTTCCGCGGCCAGGCCAATCAGCCAGAGCATGAACGTAGCCAGGGTCGCGATGAGCAACAACATCTCGCGGCGTGCGGCACTGCTGGCGCGTGAGTTGACCAGCGCCATCGACCAGCGAGTGTCCTTCAAGTCACGGAACGTGAGCTC
Organism: Gammaproteobacteria bacterium; assembly: GCA_020444775.1. Next base: position 988 of record JAGRHX010000263.1, on the reverse strand, counting down.
TATCTGCATTCTCTTGGCGTAGAGATTCACCACCTGCCGAGACCGATACTGCTGCGGGTCGAGCGAGGTGACCAGCAACCAGGGTTCGTTGTAGGTGTGCGTGGCGCACAATCGGGCACGGTTGGCCCGTGCGGTCTCGTCGACCAGATGGAGGATGGCCGGATACGCTGCGCTCTTGGCACACAAGGCTCGACCGAGGGTCCGAGCACGGCGACTGGCCTTGGTGTAGAAGTGGTTGACGGTCAACCACTTATCGGTTCCGGCGAGGTTCACCTGGGTCTGCCCACGCAGGCGGCCGATGAAGTCCCAGCCATGGCGGCGAACCGCGTTGAACCACGGCCCGAGAAAGCCTGCATCGGTGACGATGATCGGTCGCGCCCAGGCCGGTATGACCGTGGCCAGCGCATCCAGGAAGCGTTCGTGGGCGACCGAGGTATTGAGTTGCTGGATCGGATGGACATGTTCGAGCACCGTCAAGGAGCGCCCGTCGACCGCCACCGAGGCACGCAACAGCGCCCATTGGTTGCCGTGTTCGAACGAGGACCAGTCCACCAGGATGACCGGCCGCAACCGGGCGCTGAGCACGCTGCCGGCCATGGCGGCGTAAATATCCGGCAGCTGGTCGTGCAACCTGCCATTGCCCAACAAGCGGTCGACCCGCTTGATCTTGGACTTGGTCCGGCTGCGACCGGGCAGCCCCCGCCCGATGCTCGAACTGGAGACGCTGGCCCCGCCCATCACGCTGTGTACGCAGGCAGACAGGGCCTTGCGCGTATGCCCGTGAATGAAGGCGCAGTTGCGTTGCAGGTACTGATCGAAGAAGCTGATGGCGGCCATGCTGTGCCCTCGTATGACCCGTGTTGTGTCGCAACTTCATTGGATCATACGTACAGCATGGCCGTCTACTTCTTATCCCCTTGATTCCTCGATGTTCTTCCACTCAGATAAGTGGGGAGTGCTTAGCGCCGCGAGTCCAACCGAGGCTCGA
>JAGRHX010000262.1 GCA_020444775.1 Gammaproteobacteria bacterium | reverse complement strand
GATCGGGCGTTGGTGGCGCGACGATCGCTTGCGTCTGCTGATGCTGTTCAGCCTGCCCTTCCTCGCCCTGATCATGCTGCAGAGTCTGCTCAGTCGGGCGTTCTACAACTGGGCCGCTCCGACCTACGCCGCGGCCAGCATCGCCATCACGGCCTGGCTGTGCGCACCGTCAACCACCCAGGCATCGATACCCGCGCAGGACACGGCCCCAGACAGCGCGCGGGGCGAACGTTCGTGGCTGTGGCGGGCCGCCGTCGCGCTCAACCTGGTACTGTGCGTGGCCATCTATCACTACGACGGCGTGGCGCGCGTTGTCGGCATCGAACTCGGTGCTCGTGCCGATCTGTATTCTCGTCTGCGCGGCTGGTCGGAGGCGGGCGCGGCACTGGACCGCTTGCTCGACTCGACGCCGAACAGCCCGATCATCTTCGACGACCGCAAGACCATGGCGGCATTGCTCTACTACGCACCGCGAGCCCGTGGGCGCGGCCACATGTGGAATCCGGACGGTCGTATCACTGATCACTACCGGTTTCGAGTCGATGCACGTCAGGTCTTGGGGCAGGCGGTCGTGCTCGTGGTCCAGCACCTGCCACGCGAGTATCTGGCTGAACGCTTCAGTCAGCTGACCGAAGCGGGCACGATCCGGATCCGCACCCACCCGGACGCGATCCGTGAGCTACGCGTCTACACTGCCGAACGTTTCGAACACTACTGATCGCCACTGCGCTCATGCGAAACACCTCCTCGAGCCGCGCACCCGGCGCAACCGGTGCCATCGGCACCCGGGTCTCATCGTGACGCCACCATCGTCTCAACTGCCGGCCACGCATGGACGGGTCTTGCTCGCTGCACTGTCGTGCGCGCTTCTCGTGTTCGGCTACTGGCCGGATCTGGACCTTCAGCTGAGCGCACTGGTGTATCGAAGCGACGCTGGCTTCCTACTCGCCGGTAACACCTTGGTCCAGCTCATCCACGAAGGCGTGCCGGTCGCCGCCCAACTGTTCGGCATCGCGCTGCTCGCGGCCCTGGCGTGGTGCTTTGGTCGATCCGGGGTCGCCCGGTCTACGCGGCGCAAGGTGTTGTATCTGGCGCTGGCCTTCGTGCTCGGCCCGTTGCTGATCGTCAATGCAGGCTTCAAGGACCACTGGGGTCGCGCGCGCCCGCAGGCGGTGCAGGCTTTCGGCGGAACCAGTCAGTACTCGGCGCCCTTGCGCCCGAGTGACCAATGCGCCCGCAACTGCGCATTCGTCAGCGGCCATGCGGCATTCGGCTTCTTCCTCGGCGCGCCCTGGCTCATCTGCGACAGGCGTCGACGCTGGCAATGGCTGGCGTTAGGCTTGGCCATGGGTGTCGGGTTCGGCCTGGCACGCGTGCTGCAGGGTCGGCATTTCCCCAGTGACGTGGTATTCGCGTTCTTTGCCGTGCACCTGGGTAACCTGCTCGCACGCTGGCTGAGCTACCGAATGTTGCCAGCGCGCCTGCCCGTCGAGCACGGCGGGACCGACTGAGACCGCCTCCTACCTCTGCCCCAGGAACAACCGAGTGATCGCAAGTGCCCGCCAGACATCGACGTCGCACCTGTCCCGCTCCGGCCGGCAGCGAGCATGCTCATCGCGGTTGGTGACGCTGGGCCGTCGAGCCACTGCCCTGAGCACGCTGTTGCTGCTCTTGCTCCTGGCTCGCGGCGCCGCGGCGGGCGAGCTGCCACGAGCCATGCACGCCGTCTACGAGGTCAGCTCATCCGGCAACACCATCGCGAAGACCACCTGGCAACTGACGACCGAGACCGACGGCAGCCGGCTATTCCGCGCGACCACCGAGTCGGTCGGGCTGTTCAAGCTCATCAAGAGTGAGACGGTGAGTGAGTCGAGCCGCTGGCAGGTTCGGGACGGTAAGCTGTGGCCGACTCACTACACGCACGTCAGACAAGGCGGCAAGCGCGATCGTGACATCGCTGCCGACTACGACTACCAGCGTATGCAGGTCCTGCACCGCTATGGCGACGATCGCTGGGAGACGCCCATCGACGGTCACACCCTGGACAGCCTCAGCTACCTGGTAGCACTGGCGCGCGGCTTGAACAGCGGTCAGCGCAGCTTTGATTTCAATGTCGTCGAGGCGCAAAAACGCAAGGTCTACCACTTCGAGGTCGCGGGCACCGAGTCGGTCGGCACGCCGGTGGCAACCTATCGAACCGTGGTCGTGAATCGCATTGACATGCGCGACAATCGCAGCATGACCTTGTGGTGCGCCGAGGCCCTTGGCTATCTACCGGTCAAGATCGTGCACCAGGAGTCGGAAGGCTACGAGCTGCAGTTCCTGCTCAGCGAGCTGCAGCTACGCTGAACACACGGTCCAGGACTGTTCTGCCCGATCCGCCGGGGTCCCACATGGCCTCACAGTCGCTGGGTGAGCAACAGCCGGACCTGTTCGTACTGAGCATCGGCCTGCTCGGCGAGTTCGCGTGTACCGTGCAGCTCCCCCGCCCGCGCGCAGCGCTCGATCTCGGCACCGAGCTGCATGAGCTGGCGAGCCCCGACATAGCCGGCACTGGACTTGATTGAATGTGCGGCTTCGCAGGCGAGACCGGCATCACCCTGCTCGATGGCGGCACGCAGCCGCTGTAGCCGTAGCGGCATCTGCTCCAGCAGCAGCTCCATGAACTCCGCAAAGGTCTCGCCGAGATCCTCTGCCAGCTCATCCAGGATATTGAGATCCACGGCGGTCTTCGCGAGATCCACGGCGGGCTTTGCGGGACGCGAGATTTCTTTGCTCATGCGCGAATCCTACAGGAGCGATATGGCCAGGGTGCACGGGCAGCGGTCACAATACTGGATTCCGAGGTCAACGTCGCTCGCCTCCCTCCAATCCCCAAGCCCGGTGGCCCGAACCTCATGACCATTCGCGCAATCTGCCTGGATGCCGCAGGCACGCTGATCAGGACCCGTGAACCGGTCGCGCAGACCTATCAGACCATTGCCGCCCGGCATGATATCGAGCTCGGCCTTCAGCAACTCGGCGCCGGCTTCGCACGGGAATTCCCGGGCATGCCACCGCTGGCCTTTCGCTACACCGACGCCGAAGACCTGGACCGACAGGAAAGGGCCTGGTGGCGGACCCTGGTGCAGCGCATCGTCAGTCCGGAGCCGTCGACGGCGCCCTTACAGGGTGCTGCGGTGGACCGTTTCGAGCGCTTCTTCGACGAGCTGTATGCGCACTATGCCGAGCCCGATGCCTGGCTGCTGTTCGACGAGATCCTGCCGATGCTGCGCGGTGCTCGGGATCGAGGTCTGCGTACGCTGGTGGTCTCCAACTTCGATGGCCGGCTGCACCCGATTCTCGAGGGGCTGGGCGTGCGCGCGCTGGTCGACGGCGTGCTGTGCTCCAGCGAGGTCGGCTTCGCCAAGCCCGAGACCGGCATATTCCAGGCAGCATTGGACCAGCTCGAGCTGGCGCCTCACCAGGTCCTGCACGTCGGCGACAATCCGCAGGCGGACCTCGCCGGCGCACGGGCGGTCGGTCTGCACGCGCTGCTGGTCATGCGTGGTGCGGCTCAGCGCGGCGCGAGCGAACACATCAAGAGCCTTACCGAAGCGCTCGACTACTGCGACCGGAAAGGCCGTTGGCAACAACTATAGGGCGACCAATCGCCACTCAAGTGTTTGCACTTCGCGCCGTTCCTGATTGCCAGCAACCGCGCCGTCGAACCCGGTCCGAGCTGTCGAAATGGCGGCACACGGTCACGAAATCGCGCGAGCTCTTGCGCTATCATCAGGCAGACCCCGGGGGTGCACCCGTGGGCAAATCATGTCGACCCCAGGAACAGACCTTCGATGACCTGTCTCGACTTCACGGCCCCGAACGTCGGCCACCGGAACGTCGACCAGCCCCGGCCATGCTCGCGGGGATGGTGGCTGCTGCTGATTCTGCTCTGCTGTCTGCTGACCGAGACCACCCAGGCCCAGACCGCGCGTCGCTACGCTGCCGTGAACCGCGACCCGGAACCGGAACCGCGCAAGCTGCTCCACTCGTCGGATACCGCACTGCAGCTCGATTGGGCGACGCGCTATGAGCATGGCGAAGGCGTCGACAAGGACCTCACACTGGCGATCAAGCTGTACTGCCGGGCTGGCTGGAAAGGCGTGATGGACGCACAGTACCGACTCGGCTGGATCTATGCCAACGGCCGTGGCGCCGACCGCGACGATGGCCTCGCGGCGCGCTGGTTCAAGCTGGCGGCCGACCAGGGCGACACCTACGCGCAGCGGATGCTGCGGCAGGTCGGTGGACCGCCCGCGGACAAACAGACCCCGCGCTGCAAGCTACCGGGCCTCAAACGCGCCGTGGGTCCGATACAGAGCGTGCCCGACCCGTCACCGGCCCTGATTGCGGAATGGGTCGAGCAACTCGCACCCGAATACGATCTGGAGCCGACGCTGGTCATTGCGGTGATCAGGGCGGAGTCCAACTTCAACCCACGCGCGCTGTCGCCCAAGAACGCTCAGGGATTGATGCAGCTGATACCGGGCACGGCCAGGCGTTTCGGGGTGAAAGACGTGTGGGACCCGGTCGACAACCTGCGCGGCGGCATGGCCTACCTGAGCTGGTTGCTGGATCACTTCAAAGGCGAGGTCTCGCTCGCGCTTGCCGGATACAACGCTGGCGAGGGCGCGGTGCTGCAGTATCGGGGCATCCCACCATACCCGGAGACGCGTGGCTACGTGAAGCGAGTCAAGGCGTACATGCGCAAATCCCTGGCCGAGCTGACCGAACGTGGCGCCTGAGCGCTGCACACCCGGACCCGACGGCACAGGACAGACTTCCGACCCGGTGAGCTATCAGGCTCTGCGCAGCCGCAGCGGTAAGCGCTGCAGACCGTGAATGATGGTCTCGGCCCGCCAATTCAGGCTGTCGGTCAGCAATTCCAGCGCGGCGTAGCGCTCCAGCAGGGCCTCGAAAGCGATCCGGGCCACCAGTCGCGCGAGCGGCGCGCCCAAGCACATGTGGGTGCCGGGACCGAAGGCCAGATGTCGACCACGCCGCCGCGACGGATCCAGACTGTCCGGTGCATCGAATACCGCCGGATCCCGATTGGCTGCATTCAGGACCAGCGCGACCCGTTGGCCCGCCGCGATCCGCTGCGAACCGATGCACAAGTCCTCGCGGGCTATGCGCAGGACCATCTGCACAGGCCCTTCCAGGCGCAGGAACTCCTCCACCACCTCGGGTAACAGTGACGGCTGCGCTCGCAGGCGTGCCCACAGTTCGGGCGAGCGAGCACAGACCAGAGCGCCACTGGCAATCAGATTGGTCGTTGTCTCGTGACCGGCGAACAACACCAGCATCAAGGTGTGGACCAGCTCCTCGTCACCCAGATGCGCACCATCGCGAATCAGACGCCGGGTAAACGGCGCCTCGTTGGTACCATCTCTGCTGGCCTTGATCAGCTCGGCAAAGCAGGCGGCCATCTCCCCGACCGCCTGCGCAGCGTGCTGGTGACGGTCGGCGACCGCGGCCCCGCCAAGCACGAACCGGCCCAGCGACTCGGACCAGCCCTTGATGAGCTGGGATGCATCCGCCGACAATCCGAACAGACGCGAGATCACCATTGCCGGTAAGGGATAGGCGAACGACTGCACCAGTTCCAGCTCGAAGCACGGCCCGCTGTCCAATGCCTGCATCAGCTCATCGACCACTGACCGGACCAGCGGCTCCAGCAGCGGCGTGTCCCGCGCCAGGAATGCGTTCTGCATGGCCCGCCGCAGCGCCGCATGCCGGGGCGGGTCAGCGAACACCATCCAGTCCGACAAGGCCCCGCTCAGCAGCTCGACGCTGTGCAGGTGGGCGGCCGCGCGAGATCCCTCCGCCGGCGGCACTTCGGCGGCTCGGTGACGCGCCGCAAAAGCGTTGATCTTGTCCACCGAGAATCGCGGGTCCTTGAGCGCGGCCTTGACATCCTGGTATCGGGTCACCACCCACAGACCCAGCGAGTCATTCCAGATCGCGGGACCGGCCTCGCGAAAGCGCGCATAGGCGGCGTGCACGTCGTCGAGAACCCGGGTGTCGCGCAGATCCTGTGCGCCGAGCACCGGACAGTGTGGGGCCCGGTGCTCGACACTGGGGGCAGTCGAGTTGGAATGCATGTCTGCCATTGTTCCGACGCCGTGTCTCTACATCCGATCCTTCGCCAGCACCGCCGCCTTGAGCGAATCGAAACTGCGCGGCCGATAGGCTGGTAGCTGGCTCTCACGCAGATCGAATCCGAACGCACGCTTGCTCAGGACAATGATGGGCGGCGCCTGGATCCGCTTGAAGTAGTTGATTCGCAATTGACGATCGAGCCACTCCAGGTCCTCCACCCACTGCGCAGTGCTCTGGAAGTAACCGCGCACGAGGCTCGGCTCGATCTGCAGACGATCGTAGAAACTGCCGTCCAGGAACCATTGCAGGATGTCGACCACGTGACGTCGCCCCTCGATGAGCTCACGCAGCACCTTGTCATGGTAGTCGTAGCGAATCGGGTCGCCCAATCCCTTGGTCACGTCCTGGGCTTCGGACAGCTCCGCGCTGGGCACAGTGCTGCCATCGAGCAGATTGTAGGGAATCACCTCTCGCCCGAACACCGACTCATTGAGATGCACGCAAAGCTCGAAAACCTCGGTCTTGAACAGATCGGCGATCGGCGCCACCGCGCCATTGACATCGCCATACAGGGTCGCGTAACCGAGCGCGGTCTCGGTCTTGTTGCCGTTGTTGGTGAAGATCAAACCGAATTTTGCCGCCAGCCCGGCGAGCACGTCCGCGCCCCGGATCCGCGCCTGCAGATTCTCGTCGACCAGACGCGAGTACTCGCCGGTCTCGTTGCCGAAATGAAAGTCCTTGATGGTCGCGGACAGGTTCTCGTAAAGCCCCTGGATCGGACAGCGGGCGATACGCACGCCCAGCTCTCCACATACCTTGTCGGCGTTCGACTGTGTGATATCGGAATTGAAGCGGGTCGGCATGTTGACGCCGAGCACCCGCTCAGGTCCCGCGCACAGCGACAGCAGGCTGACCACCAGCGCCGAGTCGACACCACCGCTGACACCGAGCAGGAAGCGGTTCGGCTGGCCACGAACGTGATCCAGATGGGCGATCCCGGTACGGATGGCGTCGAGTCGCGCCTCCACCTCGGACTGCGGCCGGGCGACCTCGGGCTCTCCGAGGTCGAGAAGGCATTCACACCAGGGCCGGGCTCGCGCCAGGATCTCGCCGTCGGCGCCGTAGGCTGTGCTGTCACCGTCGAACACGAGGATGTTCTTACCGTTGTTCTGTGCACCGACGGCGTTGACATAGAAATACGGCAGCTGCGCCTCGGCCAGCGACTCGCGCACGACCCGGTTACGCTTCTCGTTCTTGCGCCAGGTCCAGGGCGATGCGGACAGGTTGAAGACCGCCTGCGCGCCCTGAGCCTTGAACAGCACGTTGCCGTTGAAACTTCTGCCCTGGTAGGCGTAGTCGGTGGACCAGACGTCCTCACACAGCTGCACGCCGAAGCGAAACAGGCGGCCCCGAAGCTTGACCTCGAACGGCTGGTGGAACGCGCTCAGCGGCTCGCCGCGAGCCAATGCCAGCTTGCGTAGCGAGTAGAAGTATCGATCGTCATCGAAGTATCGGTAGTTCGGATGCAGCGTCTTGGGCTGGATGTGACTGGGGTACGCATCCGGAAGACCGGGACGCTGCACGTAGCGACCATCGTGACACACGTGCACGGCGTTGAATTTGCGTAGCCGACCGTCTTCGCCGACCTCATTGGTGTCGACCGCTACGTTGCCGAACAGCACCGTCATCCCGACGCTGGCCGCGCAGACTTCGTCACTCATCGCGGCGAGGTCGCGCACCAGCGCCTCGACATCCCAGAGGTCGCCGAGTATGTAGCCGCTCAGGCACATCTCCGGAAAGGCAATGAGGTCGACGCCGGCCGCACGCGCGCGGTCGATAAAGGCCAGCATCGTGGCCAGGTTGGCCTCCGGCAGACCTGGCCTCACATTCATCTGGGCCAGGGCAATGCGAGGAAGCTCGGCTATGCTCATGTTCGAATCTGCCGCTTGATTGACGGAAGCAAATCGTCGACACGCGACATAGGGCGCGGCCGACCGCTGAAGGAGCGCCGCGCATCCACCGTACCGAGGCCGGAAATGACCGACGACCCGACAACGGCTGCACAGAACAGACCGCGCGCATTGACGATGCTGATGGCCATGGCGTCGTTCGTCATCGTGGTTGCCGGCATGCGTGCCGCGGAGTCGATACTCGTACCGTTTCTGGTCTCTGTGTTCGTCGCGGTCATCTGTTGGCCGCCGCTGGTCTGGCTGGAGCGCAAGGGAACACCGTTTCTGCTCGCGATGGCACTGGTCCTTGCGGCGATGGCCGCCGCGGGGCTCGCTATCACCGCGGTGGTCGGCAGCTCGATCCAGGCCTTCAGCCGGGATCTGCCCGAATTCAAGGCTCAGCTCGCAGGGCAAGCCGGCGAGCTGATTGCCTGGGCACAACGTCAGGGGATCCCGATCGACGACAAACAGATTCTCTCACAGCTCGACCCGGGTGCGGTGGCGCAGCTCATCGGCAACGTGTTCGACGGTTTCGGTGGCGTGCTGGGTAACGCGTTCCTGATCTTCTGGACAGTGGTCTTCATCCTCTACGAGGCGCACAGCTTCCCGGCCAAGATCCGGGCCATCCTTTCCCTGCCCCAGGATGTGCTCGATCGCTTCGAAAGCATCAGCGAGAACATCAATCGCTATCTGGCCATAAAAAGTGTCATCAGCCTCGGCACCGCCGCTGGCATTGCGCTGTGGTGCGTCTACTGCGGGCTCAAATATCCGATTCTGTGGGGAATGCTGGCCTTCCTGCTCAATTTCGTGCCCAACATCGGCTCGTTCATCGCGGCCATTCCCGCGGTGCTGTTCGCGCTGGTACAACTCGGGCCGGTCGGAGCCGGATGGGTCGCGGGTGGCTTCGTGGTGGTCAACGTGATGTTCGGCAACGTCATCGAGCCGCGTTTCATGGGTCGCGGCCTCGGACTGTCGACCCTGGTGGTGTTTCTGTCACTGGTGTTCTGGGGCTGGGCACTGGGACCGGTCGGAATGTTCTTGTCGGTGCCGCTGACCATGGCGGTGCGAATCGCCCTGGACTCGGCTCCCGAGACCCGTTGGCTCGCCGTGCTGCTGGGTCCGGAAACCGGTCACTACGCGCCGATCATGACAACCGGGCGGGCCTTGCAGACCGCGACAGAAGCCCCACCTGGGGCACCCCCTCAAGCCAGAGCGCGCGGCAACGCCGACGAGATCTGACGACAAGGCCGAGCCCGCTGGTCTGCAAGTGGATGGAACGTCAGACGTGCTCGCCGCCGTTGATATGCAACTCGGCGCCGGTTACATAGCTTGCCTGCGCCGAACACAGGTAGTAGATCGCCGCCGCGACCTCCTCAGGCGTCCCCAGACGCCGCATCGGTAGCTCGGCGACGATCTTGTCCGTACCCGGGGACAAAATGGCAGTGTTGATCTCACCGGGCGCAATCGCATTGACCCGGATACCGAGTGGACCGAAATCGGCCGCCATTTCCCGAGTCAAGGAGGCCAGCGCGGCCTTCGAGGTCGCGTAGGCGGCGCCGGCGAATGGATGGACCCGGCTACCGGCTATGGACGTGACATTCAGTACTGCACCCTGCGCGGCCTTGAGCTCCTCGATCAGGCCACGTGCCAGCATCACGGGTGCAAAGAAATTCACCTGGAAGACCTGTTTCCACAACGCCATCTCCGTATCTATGGAGCCGAGACGCTCACCATTCGGCCCTTTCGGAGAAATCCCGGCGTTGTTCACCAGCGCGTGCACCTTGCCATCGACCAGCCGGCTGCGCATCTCGGCGATCCCGGTAAGCACGTTGTCCGGATCGGCCAGATCGATGACAACGTGATCCTCCGGCCCGGCCTCCCACGGACAATCCTCGGGAAAAGGCTGTCTGGAGCATGTGATGACCCGCCAGCCGGCGCTGGAGAAGCGCTTCACCGTGGCATGGCCGATACCGCGACTGGCACCAGTCAGGATCAGGGTCTTGCGGCTGTTGTGCGACGACGCTGGCGTCGACATCGATGTTCACTCCTGGCCGGGGAACCGAATGTTGGAACGGACGACGGATTGACGGGCTCGGCAATCCGCAGGCAAGGATAGTGCCACACCCGCATCGTCGACACTACGCGGCCCCGGCACGCCGCCGGGCAGAATGCCTGTCAAGATATCCGACATGGAAGGCGCCCGGGATGACGCTCGGGCATGCGGGCGTTCACCTCCGTCTCGCGGCTAGCCGACCGGGTACACGAGGACGAGCGCACAAAAAGAAAACGCCCGGTGGCGGATGCCAACCGGGCGCAAAAAAGCAGACATTACCCAAGGAAGGTCCCCACACGGACCATGCAATCAACTCTAACGCATCAGCTCCGCTGGCGAGCCGCGCGGCGGCGGGCCCAGCCGAACAGCGGCAAACCAGTGGCCAGCAGCAGCAGCATCTGAGGCTCCGGCACCGCGGCAGGCGGTGGCGGTGGCGGCATCCCGATCTCACCGGCCAGCGACAGAACCTTGAAGTAGTCCTTCGCGGTGTCGGCCTGGCAGTAGCCCGAAGGCGTGCAGCCCGCCGACGCAAACACCGGGTTGTACGCGCCAATCAGCCAGGAGCTCGAGCTGACGGCACCGGGACCGGTGTTGAAGTCCTTCACATAAGCATTCTGGCTGCTGTCGTAGACGCCGCTATTGTCCGCATCGTAGTTGCCGATCAGCTCCCAGCCGGCGTCGGTAAGGTCTTGTTGGCTGGCGTTGAACAAACGACCATTGACGTCGTCCGTGTTGCCGGGATCGGTGCTCGGGATGTGCGCCATGACGAAGAAGTCGATGTCACCGCTCCACCAGCCGAAGCTCACCTCGTTGAGCTCGACGACATCGTCGAAATTGAACAGCAGGACCTCGAAGCGACCGTCGTTGTCCGTAGCGTGCTGGGGCGAGCTGGTGGACTCCCAGTCGGCATGGGTCACGCCCAGACCGCCTGAGTACGCGTTCACCCTGGCCTCACCGAGCGTGGTGTTGTCACCGTTGGGGTCGGTATTGGCCCAGGCCGAGACGGAGACCGGCAGGGCACCTTCGGTGCCGGCGAAGTTGCAGGAATTGCCGATGCCGCTGGTGCAGCTGCCGTTGGACGTGGTCAACGTCCATTTGGGCGCCGCAAGCGCGGTACCTGCGAACAGGCAGCTACCGAGCAGTGCGATGCCAAGTGAAATCTTGCGTGCCACTGATGGCGCCTCCAGGAAGATGTTCTTCACGTGTCCGGCCGTTTGCCGAACGCTTTGTGGAACATGGATGCAAACCCCGGACCACTGATTATAAATTATTTGTTTTCAATAACTTGAATAATCCGTACGGGTTGCATGGGGATCATCTCTCCAAATCTGTAAAGATTCTCGACAGCGCTTCAGGAGCGGGCTTCCCAGGGAACGGAAGAAGGCCCATTCGGCACGCCCGGTTGCCTGGATCCAGACTGTGAACCACGTCACGTCCGGGTCACTCCTGGATCTGCTGCAGCAGCGCACGGGCCGCCTCGGCGCCCTCGAAGTCCGCAGCCGAGGCGAGGGCGTCGCGTAGATGCCGGCGGGCCTCGGCGTGGCGCTGCAAGGCTACCAGGGCGGCGCCGATGTGATAGCGGATCTGCGGCTCGGTGGAGGCCCGTGTTGCTGCTTCGCGCAAATGACTCAGCCCACGTGCCGCTTCTCCGCGCCTGACCAGCAGCCAACCGAGGGTATCGAGCACAAAGGGGTCTTCAGGTGCCACGCTCAAGGCGCGTTCCGCGAGCTCCAGGGCACGCGGGTCGTCGAGCTTGTCATACACATAAGCGAGATTGTTGAGCACGTCGGCGTCCTCGCGCCCGGCACCGTCGGCCAACGACTCATAACGCGTCCTCGCCTCGTCCAGCTGGCCCGTGGCCAGGTAGCTCTCGGCGAGCATCTTGGCCACTACCGTGTCACCCGGATGACTCTGCAGCCAGCGGTCGAGGAATTGAATGGCCTCGGCCTGGCGGCCGGCGCCGACGCTGGCCCGTGCAATCTGCATCACCAGCTGTTGGCTGGACTGGATCTTCAGCGCCCTACCGTAGTTCGCGATCGCCTCGTCGAAACGACCGAGAGCGAGCGCGATATCGCCCAGCAGGCTATGACCTATCGTCGCCTTGGGCAGTTCTTCGACCAATTGCCTCGCCAGCACCTCAGCCTGCTCGTACTTGCGCGCGGCGATCAGCACGCCACTCAACAGCACACGGGAATCGATGTGAGTCGGGTCCTTCTGCAGCGCCCGGGTCAGGTTGAACTCGGCTGCATCCACCTCTCCCAGTTCCAGTTGCAGACGCGCGACCCGATTCAGCGCGGCTACGTCATATCCCGCCAGCGTCGCCATCCGCCGGTATATCGACGAAGCCCGGTCCGGTCGCTCCATCGCCAGATGACAGCGTGCCAGCGCCGCCAGCACGTCCAACGCCTCCGGTGCCCGGCTCTCCGCCTCCTGAGCGGTGCTCAGGGCCTCGTTGCTCTGACCGCGAGCCAGCTGCAGGTCGACGAGTGCGAGCGCCGCCGGTAGGAACTCGGCATCGGTCGCGGTGGCCTTCTGCAGCCACCGCGCCGCCTCGTCCAGTTGGCCCACATCGCGTTCCACCGCGGCCAGCACGACCATCGCCCGCACCTCGTCTGGCCGGGTCGCCAACACCGTGCCGAGCAGCTCTCGAGCCCGGTCATGACGACCGGATGCGCGCTCCAGCCGGGCGAGATTGACGCTCACCGGCATCGCGTCCGGGTTCAGCGCCAGCGCGCGCTCGAAGGTCTGTCGGCCGGCATCGAGCCGACCGGCGCCAAATTGCGCGGAGCCCAGCAGGTTGAGATAGCTGACGTTGTCCGGATCCAGCTCACGCAGCTTGTCGACCACCGGCAGTGCCAGGTCGAAACGGCCGCGCTTCATCTGCAAGGTCGCGAGGGCCAGACCGGCGACACGATTAGCGGCCGGGTCAAGCGCGAACACCTCGGCCAGCTCCTGAAGACCGCGCGCCTCGTCACCCTGACTCATGCGGCTCAGCGCCAGCCCGGTCCTGATCCCGGGCGCGCCACCGGTGATTCGGGCGGCCCGCTCCAGATAGGGCGTCGCAATCTCGTGTCGGCCGTTCTCCAGATAGGCGCTGCCGAGCATGGTCAGCAGCTGCGGATCGTCAGGCGAGACGGCCAGCGCCGGCTCCAGGACCACGATGGCGTCGGCCGAGCGGCCACTACGCATCAGTGCGGCGCCGAGCAGCTTGCGCGCGCCGGGCTGCTGAGGGTAGCGATCCACATAGCTGCGCAGATAGGTCTGCGCCTGTTCCAGCGCACCGAGCTCGTAATTGGCAAGCCCCGCCAGGAACACCAGCTGCATGGACCCGACTACCCCGTCCTGCCCCATCTCGGCCAGCAGCGCGGCGGCTTTCTCGAGCTGCGCGCGTGCCTCACCGCGCTTGCCCTGCTTGCTCAGCAGCACCGAGCGCAGATAAGGCGGTCGCGGATCCAGCGGGTAGCGCTCGACCAGCTGCTCGAGCTGTGTGGCGGCATCGTCATAGCTCTTCAGATCGAGCAGCAAGCCGGCTCGTGCCAACCCCGCGTCGAGCGCCTCGGGCCGCACCGCCAGCGACGCGTCGTAAGCCCCCAGCGCCTCCTCGAGCCGGCCGCGAACATGCAGGATCTCGCCCTTCACAGCCCACACGCTGGCATCGTTTGGAGCCACCTGCGCCGCTTTCAGCGCCCGCGCCCAGGCCGTGTCCAGCTCGCCCTGGCGCAGCGCCAGTGTCGCCCGACCGACCAGCGGCTCGACCTGGCTGGGCGCCAGCGCGGTGGCCTCGAGGAAGGACTGGTCGGCACGCTCATCCTCGCCACGCTCCATGTAGGCGTAGGCCCTGTAGCTGTGTAGACGCGCCTGCACCTGAGGCGGCTGACCGCTCGCTGGAATGAGCGCCAGGAGCTGTTCGAACTTGCGTTGCTGCAACAGGGCTTGCGCCCGCAGCGGCAGGATGATCGCCGGGTCGGCGCCCAATCGACGAGCCCCCTGCAAGGTCTGATCCGCGGCGCCGGCCGCACCGAGCTCGAGATAGATTCGGGCCAACAGAATCTGCCCCGGCAACAAACCGGGGTCCTTCGCCAGCGCTTCCTTGAGACGCAGCACCGAAAGCTCGAACTCGCGCTTCTCGAACGCCTCGGCCGCCTGCTCGTAGAGCGCCGCGACCGAGCTCTGCGCGCTG
Organism: Gammaproteobacteria bacterium; assembly: GCA_020444775.1. The sequence goes on along the minus strand of JAGRHX010000262.1, from coordinate 1,802 downwards.
GCCTGGGGGATCCAGCCGGTCAGCAATACGGCACCCAGCAGGCTCATGCGCAACAAGCGCCGACCCCAGACGCACGCGGCCCGACCGTCGTGACCAGCGACCGCCAATCGCAGCGGTCCTCGCTTGCCGGCGAGCGCCGGCACGTCGTTGAACTTCATCACTCGCTCCGCGATCGTCTGTCGAAGGTGTGCACATGGCAGGCTCGAGACCCAAGCCCCCCAAGCCGAGGAATGCGGGCCGCAAGCACCAAGAATCAAACGCTTATGTTAGGTCATCGCGGTACCACCGAGGCCCGCGCAAGCGCGACCGGGTTCACACTCCGATGCATCGGCACGAACGCAGGACACGAACAGCCATGCCGACTGCAGCGACGACCACGATCAGGCCGAAGCAGCGGACAAGAACGAACGGAAGCTGTCGATGACGATGTCGATATCGGCCGCCGAGATGTCCAGATGCGTCACCAACCGCGCCGGATTGCGTGCGCTGATCAGAATGTCGCGAGCCTTCAAGTGGTCGCGAAGCGGTGCCCGCAAAGGTTCGGCGACGTCGACGAACACCATGTTGGTCTGCACGCTCTCCAGATCGATGTCGATCCCGGGCAGGCCATGCAGCCCCTCGGCCAGACGTCGCGCATTGGCGTGATCATCGGCCAGCCGCTCGACGTGCTGTTCCAACGCGACCATCGCCGCCGCGGCCAGATGTCCTGCCTGACGCATGCCGCCGCCGGTCACCTTGCGCCAACGTCGAGCGCGCTCGATGAGCGCCGTATCGCCGCACAACACCGACCCCACGGGCGCGCCCAGCCCCTTGGACAGACAAACCGACACGCTATCGAAGGGTTGCGCGATCCGATCCACGGGCACCCCGAGCTTCACCGCGGCGTTGAACACCCGCGCACCGTCCAGATGCATGCCCAGACCGTGCTCGTCGGCCAGCGATCGCGCCCGCTGCAGATAGTCCAGCGGCAGCACCCGCCCCTGCCAGGTGTTCTCCAGACAGAGCAGACGGCTACGCGCGTAGTGACTGTCGTTGGCCGGCTTGATCGCGGCCTGCACCCTATCCAGGTCCAGACTACCGTCGCTCTGCATCTCGATCGGCTGAGGTTGAATCGAGCCGAGCACCGCCGCCCCGCCGCCTTCCCAGCGATAGGTATGCGCCATCTGACCGACGATGTATTCGTCACCCCGCTCGCAGTGGGCGAGCAGCGCGAGCAGATTCGATTGCGTGCCGCTGGGCGCGAACATGGCCGCCTGCTTACCCAGCCGCTCGGCGGCCATGGCCTCGAGTCGATTGACGCTGGGATCCTCGCCGTACACATCGTCGCCAACCTCGGCCTCGGCCATGGCCCTGCGCATCGCGGCCGTGGCCCGGGTGACGGTGTCGCTACGAAGATCGATGGGTCTGGAGTTGCTTGGCGTGGATGACATCTGTGCTGTGTCCGCTCGGTGATTGGCTGGATGATGGTCCGGATGAATACATCGATCCTCGAAGCCCGAATCGCCCGTCTCGGGGACCGGGGACCTCTGCTATCGGCGATGTTGCCCGTCGCGGCTCCGCCACGGAAGGCGCGCAGACAGCGTCACGCTGCCGACAGCGTGCCGATTCACTGTACAATCTGCGCCTGCAGCGGAATTCAGTCTGGCCACCCCATTTTGCGAGCAACGGAGCGAACGACATGACTGACGAGCGTTTTCAGGGTACCGACAGCTACGTCGCGACCGATGACCTCATGCTGGCGGTGAACGCCGCGATCACGCTCGAGCGTCCATTGCTCGTCAAGGGCGAGCCCGGCACCGGCA
>JAGRHX010000261.1 GCA_020444775.1 Gammaproteobacteria bacterium | reverse complement strand
ATCGCCCAGATGGGCTTCATGATCCTGCAGTGCGGGCTCGCCCTGTTCCCGCTCGCGCTGCTGCACATCGTCGCCCACTCGCTGTACAAGGCTCACGCATTTCTCAGGGCGTCCTCGGCCGTGGAGCAGGTCGCGGCGGTTCGTCGTGCAGGACCGTTGACTGTCCCGACACCAGGTACCGCAGCCCTTGCTGTCGCTCTGGCGCTGGGCATCTACCTGCTGGTCGGTTGGCTGTTCGGCGTCGCAGACCATTCACCACAGGCGCTCGCCCTGGGCACCGTGCTGGTCCTGGCCATGACCGCGTTGCTCAGCCAGGGGCTGGCCGACGCGCCGCGACGACACCTGCCGGGCCGCGCGGTCGCCTGCACCCTCCTGCTCTCCATCAGCTACTTCACCCTGCATGCCGGTGCCGTCTGGCTCAGCGCGGACACGCTGCCGCCACCGCCCACGCCGACCGCGTCGGAACGCGCGCTGCTGGTCCTGGTGGTGGCCAGCTTCGTCCTGGCCGCGCTGGCCCAATCCACCCTCGCCATCTGGGGAGAGCTAACGGCGGCAATGGCGCTACGTGTGCACCTGGCGAACGGGCTCTACGCGAACGCGGTCTTCGATCGGCTGCTCGGCAACCGTGCCATCAATCGTTCTCACTAAACACAACAAGGAGTCCATACCATGAATTCGGCAGCGCACACGATCCCGACCGACCACGAGACCCTAAATGCGCAGGTCTGGGCTGCGGCCCGGCAGATCCCACCGTTGTGGCCACTCGCATCGTCGGTCGCGGTCAACCCATACCTGGGACAGGGCAGCGAGCGACTCGCCAGCGCGGCCGCACGGCTGTCACGGGTCGCGGGTGCCCCGGTCACGATGCCACGTGACTGGTATCTGACGCGCATCGAAACCGGCCTCATAACCGATGCCGACATCGCCGGGGCGCTGACCAGCGTGTCCTACGCCGGCAAGCCCGAGAGCGTCGCGGCCTTGAAGCAGGCAGCCGCGCGACCGCGGCCCATGCCACGCCCCCTGGCGACCGTCGCCGATCTCGCCGCGCAGGCCAGCGGCGTCGACTGGCCCGGGATGATCACCGACTGCTTCGGTACCTGGGCCGGCGGCTACTTCGACACCGGCCAGGCCTTGTGGCCCGCATCACGCGGCCAGCGTGCGCTTGGCGCATACCTCGCCTACGCCCGGCACGATCGGACCCCGGAGATCATGGGCCTCGGTTCGTTCAGGACGTTCGTGGCCAGCGTGCCCGACGAGCCCATCACTGCGATCGCGCGGGCGGTGCAGCGACTCGGCCTGGATCGATCCGCACTGGAAACGGCTTGTCACCGGCTACTGTGGTCACTCGGGGGCTGGGCACAGTACGCCCGTTATCTGCTCTGGCGCGCCGAGCTGGAGGGGCGCTCGGACCCGACGATCGTCGACCTGCTGGCGATTCGGCTGCTCTGGGAGGAAGCGCTGTTGAGCCGATACGAGGATGCGATCGCGGAACCTTGGGCAGGTGCTCGCGATGTCCTGCAGCAGCCACCGCGGGCGAACATCCATGAGATCGTCGACGAGGTACTGCAGGAAGCGAGCGAGCGGGCCGCTCAGCGCCAGCTCGCCGCAGCCCTGGCCGCGCCACCGCCGGCCACGGCCGCTGCCTGGCCGGCTCGAGGCCGGCCTTCGCTGCAGGCGGTTTTCTGCATAGACGTTCGCTCGGAGGTCTTCCGGCGGGCGCTCGAATCGGTGGATCCGTCGATTCAAACGCTGGGTGCCGCCGGCTTCTTCGGCATCCCCACCCGGCACAGAAGGCTTGGCTCGGATCTGGATGAGGCGCGTCTGCCGGCGCTGCTCGGTCCCAGCACAAGCTCGTGCGAGGCCGATCCGTGCACGCCGTACGCCGAGCGGGCGGCACGAGACAAGGCACGTTGGGGACGCACCTGGTCACGATTCAAGCTTGCCACCGTGTCCTCGTTCGCGTTCGTCGAGGCAAGCGGGCCGATCTATATCGCCAAGCTGGTGCGCGACGCCCTGCGGCTCGGTCCCGGGCGTCAGCCAGGACCCGCGCGGCCCCGATGGGCGTGCGAGGTCGACCACGCAAGCCGGGTCGAGCTGGCCGAGGCCGTGCTGCGCAGCATGTCCCTGACCGACGGCTTCGCCCGGGTCGTGCTGATTGCCGGACACGGCTCAGGGGTCACCAACAACCCGCACGCCGCAAGCCTGCAATGCGGGGCCTGTGGCGGTCATGCCGGCGACGTGAATGCACGATTGCTGGCCACCTTGCTGAACGATCCCGGGATACGCAGCGACCTTGGCCGACGCGGCATCGTCGTGCCGCACGACACGATCTTCCTCGCCGCCCTGCACGACACCACCACGGACACGCTGGCCCTCTACGAGCAGGACCTCGAGTGCCACGAGCACGACTCGGAGCTCGAACAGCTGTAGAGATGGTTGCTGCGCGCCTCGACGCTGGCGCGCGCGGAACGCGCACCTCGGCTACCCGTGGCGCGGTCCGCGAAACACCTGCAGGTGCGCGCACGCGACTGGGCCGAGGTGCGGCCGGAATGGGGGCTGGCCGGCTGCCAGGCCTTCATCGCGGCGCCGCGTGCCCGCACCGTGGGGCGGCCGCTGGCCGGTCGAGCGTTTCTGCACGATTACGATTGGCGGCAGGACCAGCCGAACGATTTCCGCGTGCTGGAGCTGATCATGACCGCGCCGGTGGTGGTCGCGAGCTGGATCAGTCTGCAGTACTACGGCGCCAGCGTGGCGCCCGACACCTTCGGCTCGGGTGACAAGCTGCTGCACAACGTGGTCGGTGGCTTCGGCGTGCTGGAGGGGAACGGCGGCTCGTTGCGCGCAGGGCTGCCCTGGCAATCGGTGCACGATGGCAGTCGCCACGCGCACGATCCGCTGCGGCTCTCGGTCTGTATCGAGGCACCTACCCATGCCATGAGCAGGATACTCGAGCGTCACCCACAGCTGCGCGCGTTGTTCGACAACCGCTGGTTGCACCTGTTCGCGCTGGACGACGCCGGCGCCATGTGCTGGCGCTATACCGGCGACCTCGGCTGGCAGCCCATCGACGAGGATCATGCCGCAGTCGAACCGATGAGGGCGGCATCATGAGCCTGCCTTCGCATCTGGACGTGCTCGAGAACGAAGCCATCCATATCCTCAGGGAAGGGGTGGCTGTTGCACGGAACCCGGTCATGCTGTTCTCGGCGGGCAAGGATTCGACCGTCATGGCATACCTCGCGCTACGCGCCTTCCACCCCTCGCCACCACCCTTTCCACTGCTACACGTCGACTCCACCTGGGAGTTCTCGGAGCTGCTGAGATTTCGCGATGGTTTCGCCCGGGAGCATGGCTTTAGGCTGCTCGTGCATGCCAACGAGGAAGGTCGCGCGGCCGGCATCAATCCGTTCGATCACGGCGCAAGCTATACCAGCGTGATGCGCACCGATGCCCTCAAGCAGGCGCTGGACCAGGGCGGCTTCGACGTGGTGTATGGCGGTGCGCGACGCGACGAGGAGCGGTCCAGGGCCAAGGAACGCATCTTCTCGGTGCGGGGCCGAGGTCACAGCTGGGATCCAAGACAGCAGCGTCCCGAAATCTGGCGCCTGTACAACACCCGTCTGAGCGCCGGACAGTCGCTACGGGTCTTCCCGCTCTCGAACTGGACCGAGAACGACCTGTGGATCTATGCCATGCGCAGAGGTATCCGTCTGGCCCCCTTGTACTTCGCCCGGCCACGTCCGATCGTCGTCCGCGATGGCGCGCTGATCGTCGTCGACGACCAGACCCGGATGCGTCTCGAGCCTGGCGAGACCCCCAGCATCCGACGCGTGCGCTTTCGAACGCTGGGCTGCTGGCCGGTCACAGCCGCGTTCGAGTCGAATGCCGACGACCTGCCCTCGGTGGTTCGCGAGACCCTGGAAGCATCAGCCTCGGAACGGCATGGCCGGCTCTCCGACCGCGAAGGCGCCGGCTCACTCGAACGCCAGAAGCTCGAAGGCTACTTCTGACCACACGACACGCCGCCCGCGCTCGGCAAGCGAGCATCGCCGGCATCTCCTCGCTCGGCCCGTCGGCCGCCGCCGGACAGACGCGACGTCGCACAGGTGCATGAGCGACGGCGCGCCGGGTATGCTCGGCCTGCGCCGCCGTGGCCCGCTCCGGAGCAAGCTGTTCGTGGGCCTCGACTCGCAGCTCGCGTGGCCATGTATCGGTGTGCACCCAGGTATTCAACAGGAGTTCGACATGTCAGTGGATTATGTCGTGGTCGGCGCGGGCTCGGCAGGCTGCGTGGTGGCCTGCAGGCTGGTCGAGTCAGGGGCCAGCGTGGCATTGCTCGAGGCCGGACCACGCGATCGCAATCCGCGCATCCACGTGCCCGCGGCGCTTCGCCCGCTGCTCTACGATACCCGTGTGAACTGGAACTTCACGGCGCAGCCCACGCCCGGCGCCGGCGGCCGGCGTATCGGTCTGCCGCGTGGCCGGGTGCTCGGCGGCTCCAGCTCGATCAACGGCATGCTCTATGTGCGTGGCAACGCCGCCGACTACGATGGCTGGGCACAACGGGGCTGCCGCGGCTGGTCCTATGACGACGTGCTGCCCTTGTTCAAGCGCTCGGAGCACTACGTGCAGGGCGGCGATCGCGACTTCCGGGGCCAGGGCGGGCCGCTGACTGTCGAGGACTACCGGACCATTCTGCCCCTGACCCATCGCTTCGTCGAAGCCGCCCAGCAAGCCGGTCACCCACTCACCCCGGATTACAACTCGGGACAGCAGACCGGCGTGGGCTACTCGCAGATGACCCGGCGCGGACGCTTTCGCGCGTCCACCGCGCAGACCTTCTTGCGCGCGGTACGTGGCAATCCCAGGCTGCGGGTCATCACCGACGCGCGCGCCGGCACGCTGCTGTTCGAAGGCAGACGCTGCACCGGTGTGCGCTATCTGCAGGGGGGGCGCGAGCTCGAGGTCCGAGCCAACGCGGAGGTCATCGTCTGTGGTGGCACCTATAACTCGCCGCAGCTGCTGCAGGTGTCCGGGATCGGACCTGCCGCGCATCTGCGCCGGATCGGCGTCGAGCTTCGTCATGACCTGCCAGGCGTGGGCGCCAACCTGGCCGACCATTTCGGCGCCCGCATCAAGCATCGGGTTCGTGGTGCGATGAGCATGAATCAGCTCTCGCGCTTTCCGCATGTGGTTCCCGAGATCGCCAAGTACCTGCTGTTCGGACGCGGCGCGCTGACCTTCGGGGTGACCAGCGCCATGGTCTTCGCGAACAGCCGCGAGGGCCTGGCGAGCCCGGATCTGCAGCTGTCCTTCACCCCCGCGACCCCGAAGAACGAGGCCCAGGGCGCACTCGAGAAAGAGCCGGGCATGACGATCACCGTGTTACCGGCGCGAGCACAGAGCCGTGGCACGGTGATGGCGGGCACGCCGGATCCCTATGCCGACCCGGTCATAACGCCCTGTTATCTGGAGGACGAGGACGACGTGGACGTGCTCTGCTCCGGGGTGCGGATGACCCGACGCATCTTCGACGCACCCGCGCTGAAGAGCGTGAGCCTGGGCGAGTTCGCGCCAGGTCCTGAACTGAACACACGCGAGGAGATACGCCAGTACACGCGCGAGACCGGCGGCACCATCCACCACCCGGTCGGCACCTGCAAGATGGGCATGGACCCCAACGCCGTGGTCGATCCGCGTCTGCGCGTGCACGGCACCGACGGTCTGCGAGTGGTGGATGCCTCGATCATGCCGACCTTGACCACCGGCAACACCAATGCGCC
>JAGRHX010000260.1 GCA_020444775.1 Gammaproteobacteria bacterium | reverse complement strand
CGGTCATGGCGTCGACCAGCATCTTATCCCAGGTGACGTCGGGAAAGGACTGTGCGACCTCGGCGGCGATCTCGTCCCACATGACCATGCCGTGGCGCTGGGCGTTGGATTTGGTGACCACGGTGAGCAGCTTGCGTGGGCGTGACTGTGCGAGTCTGAACGCATAGCGCATGATCCGGGTCACGCCCACCCGGGTGAAGACCGCGACCTCGGTGCCGACCTCCTCGGGCATGCCCTTGTGCGCGCGTCCGCCCATGCCGGCGTACTCACCCTCGGAGTTCTCGCGCACGATAACCCAGTCCAGATCGCCTGGTCCTGCGTTGCGCAGCGGGGAGCTGATGCCGGGAATGATCCGGGTCGGACGCACGTTGGCGTACTGGTCGAAGCCCTGACAGATGGGCAGACGTAGGCCCCACAGGGTGATGTGGTCGGGCACCTCGGGTGAGCCGACCGCGCCGAAGTAGATCGCATTGTAGGGCTTGAGCTGCTCGAGACCGTCCGCCGGCATCATCGCGCCGTGGCGCTTGTAGTAGTCCGAGCCCCAGTCGAAGAAGGTGAAATCCAGATTCAGGTCACCGACCCGATGGGCCAGCGCCTCGAGCACGCGGGCCCCGGCGTTGATGACCTCCGGGCCAATGCCGTCGGCGGGGATTGCCGCGATCCGGTAATTGCGCATTCAAGAGTCCTCTGGTCTGGATATGGGGCGGTGCGGGCGTGTGTAGACGTCGCCTGACGGGGAGACGCCCGGGGCGAGCCCACGCTCTGGGCCGAAGGTGGAAAAGGGCGCCACTATCGCGGCGGTCGTGGCCAGATTCAAGGTCCCGACTTCGAGGTCGATGAGGCAGGCGGTTTCGACACGCAGGCGGCGGCCGGCCGACGCCGGATGGACACTGCATTCGCGCGTCCATCCGGCATCTTCTTCGGGTCCGGTTACTTCTTGGCCCTGAACCGCTCGCGCGCCGCCTTCGCTTCGTCGGTATCGCGGACCAGGATCGACACATCCGAATCCATGTAGGAGACCGCGTGCATATGCACGTTGGCGGTGGCGTTGATGGCCTGCTTGCTCATGGTCATGATCACCGGCGGCATCTCGCAGGCGGCGCGGGCCAGCTCCAGGGCCTTGTCCAGCGCGCCGCCGGCCGGCGCGATCTCCTCGATGAGACCCCATTGCAGGGCCTGCTCGGCACCCATCCGCTCGCACAGCATGACGATGCGCTTGGCGCGAGCGGGGCCGACCAGCGCGACCAGGCGTGGGATGGCCTGCCACTGCAGGGTCAGGCCGATCTTGACCTCGGGCACGTACAGAAAGGCGTTGTCGGCCATCACCCGCCAGTCGCAGGAGATGGCGATCGCAACGCCCGCGCCGACCGCCGGGCCCTCGATGGCGGCGATGGTGGTCTGTGGCATCTCCTCCCAGGCGCGACACAGATGCCGGCCCAGATGGCTGCGATCGCGCTGCTCGGCGAGGCTGCCGCGCGGCCGTTCCTCCTTGAGATCCGCGCCGGCCGAGAAGGCGCGTAGCGAGCCGGTGAGGATCACCGCGTGGATGTCGTGGTCACGATGAAAGCTGCGTCCCACCTCGGCCAGCTCCTCGCTGAGCTCGGCATTGAAGGCGTTGAGCTGTGCCGGGCGGTTCATGCGGACGATGGCGATGGGCGCCTGACGTTCTACGGTCACGGTGTTCCAGGACATGCTGATGCTCCTGTGGTGGTGATGGGTATGGCCAATCAGGGGCCGGGCTTGCGCGCGGTGACCAGACCGAGCTGATGAGGTGTGAACCACCGAGTGTCAATCTGCTCGAAGCCGGCCTCGTGCAGGAACCGGCGGAACTCGGTACCGGTGTTGACTCGTCCCCGTGGTCGGCCGCCGCGCACCGAGAACAGGCTGACCAGGGCCGGGTCCAATGGACCTGTCTTGTCGTTCTCGAGCATGTAGTCGATGACCAGGATCTCGCCGCCCGGCTCGAGCGCGGCAAAGGCGTTGCCGAAGACCTGTATCACCGCATCGGGCATATAGCCTTGCAGCGGCGTGATGAAGGAGATGAGGTCATGGCCGGGCGGATAGTCGTCGCCGATCAGGAAGTCGCCGGTGGCGACGTCGATACGCTCGCTCAGTCCCTTGGCGGCAATGTACTCACGAGCGACCGCGATCACATTGGGCTGATCCATCACCGTGGCGCGCAGGTCCGGGTTCCGCTCACAGGCGGCGATCGAGTACACCCCGGAGCCGCCGGCGAAATCCAGCCAGCGGCGGTGACGGGCGAAGTCGAAGACCCGGGTCAGCCGGTAGGCAAGACCAATGGCACCCTTGTAGCCGAGCTCGGTGAACTGCCGGGCGCGGGCCGGATCGGCCATCAGCAGCTTGTAGTCCACATGGTCGGCGACGTCCGCCACGCTGCCGTCCAGGTGCCCGGTCAGATCCGCCCAGGTTGCGTAGTCACGGCGCGCCGAGGTGCGGAAGTAGTCACCGAGAAAACCCTTCTCGGTGCGCACCAGATAGCGGTCGACGTCCTCGCGGTTGCGCAACCGGCCGTCGAGTTCCTCGACGAGGTCAAGCGCCTTGCACACGGTGACGATGCGATCGACGATCTCCGCATCCATGCCGACCCGATCCGCGAGCGGGCCCAGGCGGTCGGCGCCGGCCGCGATGTGCGTGAACAGGTCCAGATCGATCGCGGTCAGCAGGGTGTTGCTGTTCTTGTAGGCAAAGGCGAGCTCGGTCAGCCGCGCGGAGCCCGCTGGCTTGGAGGCCTGGTCGGTCACGTTCCCTCTCCAGTTCACCGTCACGAGCTGTCTATCCTGACCGGATGCGGCGTCGTGGGAAAGTCCGCGTGGCTACCGGTTCAGCGTGTGACGAGCGCGCGGACAATGATATGCGCACCGACAAGCAGCAAGGCCAGGAAGAATATCCGGCGAAAGTGGGGTTCGGAGAGTCGTTGGCGCAGGCGTCGGCCAACGACCATGCCAGCGCCGGCCGGCAGCAGCGCAGCAACGGACAACAGTCCCAGCTCGGGATCGAGCAGCCGTCGTTCCTGCAAGGCCAGACCCAGTGCCAGCGTCGACAGGGTGAAGAGGATGCCCATGGCCTGAATCAGCTGCTCGCGCGTCAGCCCGGTGGCTTGCAGGTACATCACCCCGGGGAACACGAACGAGCCGGTCATTCCGGTGAGCACGCCGTTCAACGCACCGAGCAACGGACCCAGCCAGGTCTCACGCCGGCCGTGCAGCGACCAGCGCAGACCGCTCAGACCCAGCAGCGCGTAGCACACCAGCAGCACCCCGAGCAGCCCGCCGAGCAGATGCAGCGGCAGCGTCTGCAGGCCACGCGCGCCGATCGCCACGGTCAATGTCGCCGGTAGCAGGAACGGCCACAGCCGCCGCAGCAGACCGGCCAGATGGCCGCCCTGCAGGGCCTGCCAGAGATTGGTGGCAAAGGACGGCACCAGCATCAGCGCCATCGCGGCCGGCAGATTCAGCACCATGCTCAGCAGCGCAAGGCTGACGGTCGGCAGACCGAGGCCTATCACGCCCTTGACCAGACCCGCGAGCAGGAATGTCATCGCGATCAAGCACAGCGTCAGGAGATCGTGAGGCATCGTCGTATTGCGAGTCGTGCTCGGGGACTGGCATTGGACCGCTTCGTGAACGCCGCGGCACGGCCGGGTGGAGCAGTGTCGGCGATCGCTTCGGCTCGATGCTTCGACACGCAGCGAAGCGTGTCCGGCATTCGGCGCGGTATCGCTTCAGTGCGCGCTCTTCGGCTTGCTCTTGAAGAAGAACACCAGCGGCACGGTGGCGAAGATCACCACCGAGAGCATCATGAAGGTATTGATGAAGCCGATCATCTGCGCCTGTGACAGCACCAGCTTGTACATGGAGAGCAGACCGCTGGTCGAATCGATGCTCCAGATCTGCGGCGCCAGCGCGGTCAGGTATTCGCGTCCGCTGGAGATATGGTCCTTCAGCTCGATGTAGTTGACCTGCGAGGAGCGCACCAGCACCGCGACCGTGACCGAGGTGCCCATGCTCGCGCCTATGGCCCGCACCAGCGCGAACAATGCCGCGGCATCCACGCGCAGCTCCGGTGAAAGGGTCGAGAAGGTGACGGTGGTCAGCGACACCCACATCATGCCCATGCCGAAACCGCTCAGGACGATCATCCATATCACCTCGTGCATCTCCACCTCGGCCGACCACCCGGTCATCACCAGACTGCTGATGCCGATGCAGAGCAGACCGCACAGGATCAGGTACTTGGGTGGGAAGCGGTCGGCCAGCAGGCCGCTGGAGAACATTGCGAGCATGGTCCCGAGGCCCCGGGCCGAGAGTAGCCAGCCCGCGGTGAGCACGGGGTAATGCTGCACGGCCTGCAGGAACAACGGCAGGATGAACATGGTCGCGAACGCGGCGATGCCGAAGATGAAGATCAGGCACAGACCGACCGCGTAGTTGCGGTCGGTGAACATGCTGAGATCCAGATACGGGGCGCTCGATGTCAGGCTGTGCACCACGAACATGTACAGGCACAGCACCGCGACCGCCGCCTCGAGCTGGATCTCCAGCGACTCGAACCAGTCGAGCTGCTGGCCACGGTCGAGCATCAGCTGCAGCGCGGAGACCCCGACGATGAGCGTGGTCACACCGAGCCAATCGAAGCGTTGGCGGCCACGCGCGGCCTCGGGCAGGGTCAGCGCGATGCCGATGAAGGCGACGACGCCGAGCGGCACGTTGATGAAGAACACCAGACGCCAGCCATACCACTCGGTGACCAGCGCGCCGATCGTCGGGCCCAGCACCGGCCCGAGGATCATCCCCATCGACCAGATGCTCATGGCGAAGCCGTGTCGTTCGCGTGGGTAGGTGTCGAGCATGATCGACTGCGAGATGGGCAGCAGCGGCGCGCTGACGAAGCCCTGCAGCATGCGGAACAGCACCAGGTCGACCAGTCCGGTGGCGCTCGCGCACAGGCCTCCGGTGAGGGTGAAGCCGACGATCGCGGCCAGGAACACATTGCGTCGGCCGAAGCGCGAGCTGAAGAAGCCGGTGAGCACGGTGCCGACCGCGCTAGCCACCACGAAGGCGGTGATGATCCAGCCGATCTGGTCCGGGGTCGCGGACAGATTGCCCTGGATGTTGGGCAGCGCCACATAGGCGGTGCTCATGTTGACCGCGTGCAGCAGCGACGCCATCAGCACCGGGACCGTGATGATGATGCGCTCGCGCCGGGTGAAGGGACCGGTGGCCGGCTTGTTGATTATCGGCATGCGCGTGGCCCATACCGGGTGCGCACGGCGTGCGTGATGGCTGGTGCGCGACGACCGTGGCGGTCGCCTTGCCGTCGTTCGTTCAATGGCTGTCCAGCTGCGCCGCGGGCAGCGGCTGCTTGCCGAGGATCAGATCGGCGGCCTTCTCGCCGATCATCAAGGTCGAGGCGTTGGTGTTGGCCGAGGGCATGGTCGGCATCACCGACGCGTCCACCACGCGTAGCCCCTCGATACCGTGCACCTTGAGCGTGTCATCGACCACCGCCATCGGATCGGTGGCCGGACCCATCTTGTTGGTCCCCATCACGTGAAAAGCGGTGGTGCCGCGGCCGCGCGCGAAGTCGAGCAATTCCGCGTCGCTGCGGACCTCGGGGCCGGGAAAGGTCTCGCGCTCCAAGAACGGCGCCAGCGGATCGGTGTGCATGAGCCGACGCGCCAGCTTGATCCCGGCCACGCAGACCTGCTGGTCTATCTCGTCGGCCAGATAGTTGGGCTGGATGATCGGCTTCTCGAAAGGATCGGTCGAGCGGATACGCACGAAGCCGGTGCTCTCCGGGCGCTGCTGCCAGGCCGCCACCGTCGCGCCCGGCTCGGATTCGAGCTTGGATTGCACGCCCTCGTCGTAGCTGGCCGGGGTGAAGGTCAGCTGCAGATCGCTGGTGTCGTAGTGGTCCTGTGAGGGCCAGAACACGTGCACCAGGGTCGGCTGCAGGGTCAGGATGCCTTCGCGCTTGACCAGATAGCGGGCGATCTCGCCGAGCAGCGGCAGACCACGTGACAGCTCGTTGATGGTGCGGGTGTTCTTGATCCGGCAGGCGAGCCGGATCGCGTAGTGGTCGCGAAGATTTTCGCCGACCCCCGGCAGGGCGTGCTTGACCTCGATGCCGTGCGATTTCAGCAACGGCGCCGGGCCGATGCCCGATAGCTGCAGCAGCTGCGGTGAGTTGATGGCACCGCCACAGACGATCACCTCGCGCGCGGCGCGGATCCGCTGCTGGCTCGCGCCGCGTCGGTAGCTGACGCCGATCGCGCGCTTGCCTTCGAGGACGATCCCGGTGGCGTGGGCGTGGGTGATCACACTGAGATTGCGGCGCTGCCGCGCCGGGTGCAGGAAGGCGCGCGCCGCGCTCATCCGGCGGCCCTTGTGGACGCTGCGCTGGAAGTAGCCGACGCCCTTCTGCTCGCGGCCGTTGTAGTCCGGGTTGCGTGGGATCCCAAGGCTCACCGCGCCGTCGATGAAGGCCTCGCACAGCGGATGCCGCCACTCGAGGTCCTCGACCACGAAGTTGCCCTCGCGGCCCCGGTAGGTGTCATCACCATCGCCAATGCGGCGCTCGCAGCGGCGGAAATACGGCAGCACGTCGGCGTAGCCCCAGCCGCGATTGCCCATCTGCGCCCACTGGTCGAAGTCCAGCGGGGTGCCACGGTTGTAGATGTGGCCGTTGATGGAGCTGGAGCCGCCGAGCGTCTTGCCACGCGGCTGGGCGATGCTACGCCCGGCCGTGCCCTCGCTCGGCTCCATGGCGTACAACCAGTTGACCGACGGATTGACCACCGTCTTGATGAAGCCGGCCGGAATGTGGATGAACGGGTTCAGGTCACGCGGCCCGGCCTCGAGCACGCAGACGCGGTGTCTGCCATCCTCGGTCAGACGATTGGCGAGCACCGAGCCGGCGCTGCCGGAGCCGACCAGCACGTAGTCGAACTCGGCGTCGAAAGCGGAATTCTCTTGCGCGCTCATCGCCGGGGCAGCCCCGGCCGTTGCGAAGCATGGGTGGCGGAACCATTCGAGGCGGACTGCATCATCGGCTGGCTGTATCGATAGTGGATCTAGAAAGTGGCTTCGAGATCGGCGGTCGAGGCGGCTCGCGTCCGAGGCCGATCGGGGCTACGACACACGGTCGTGCCCGGCCGGGTCCCGTGGGGGCGCGGCGCACGAGCATGCCCGGGGGCATCGGCTGAACGCCGGTCATGGTGGCGATTATAGGCTCGGCAGCGGCTGAGCGGGGCGCGAAGGCTGCGTGCAGGGTCCACCGTCGGGCTGCCGGGGCGAGGGCGGCAGGTGGTCACGGTCGCATCGCGGTCCGCTCAGGCGCTGTGCTCGCGCTCGAAGTGCACGGCCAGCCAGACAGCGTCCGCGCTGGTGCTCGCGACCCGGTGGCGCAGGCGCGCCGGGATCAGCAGCGCGTCGCCGGCTGCCAGCTCGACGCGGCCGGCCTCGAACTCCAGACATGCGTGTCCCCGCATGAGCGTGACCCACTCGTCCTGGTCCTGGTCGTACCAGAAGTCCGAGGGGCTCCTGGCGCCGTGCGAGACGATGTGCTCGATTCGGAACGCACGGCCGAAGAGCAGATCGGTGAAGACCTCCTCGCCGGGCGACCCGGCCGGCTCGAGCAGGGCGCGTACATCGGGCAGCGGCTTTGCGTGCTTGCGGGTCATCGTCCACACTCCTGATTCGTCACCGTCCGTGCCAACCCGTGCACGCGCCGGCGCGTGCGCACGAACCGATGGAGAACGCATCGATGCGCTACCAGTTGTACTACTGGCCGGGGATCCAGGGCCGCGGTGAGTTCGTGCGTCTTGCCCTGGAAGCCGGCGGTGCGGCGTATCTGGACGTCGCGCGGACCGGGTCACGCGGCATGACCGAGATGATGGCGATGATGTCGGACACCGATGTCGCGCGGCCACCCTTCGCGCCACCGTTCCTGAAGGCGGGCTCACGGGTCATCGCCCAGACCGCCAACATCCTGCAGTATCTGGGGCCACGTCTGGATCTCGTGCCCAAGGCCGAAGCCACGCGTCTGTGGGCCCATCAGCTGCAGCTCACGGTGTGCGATCTGGTCGATGAGATCCATGATACGCATCATCCGATCGCCAGCAGCCTGTACTATGACGATCAGCGGCGCGAGGCCCGGCGTCGGGCGCGTCATCTGCGCGAGGAGCGACTGCCCAAGTATCTGGACTATTTCGAGCGCGTGCTCGCGGCGCGTGGCGCGCGGGCGCGCTGGTTGCTCGGCGGCGCGCCATCGTACGTGGACCTGTCCTTGTTCCAGATCATCGCCGGTCTGCGATTCGCCTTTCCGCGCGCCATGCGTGAGGCTGACGTCCGCTATCCGAGCCTGTGCGCGCTGCACGACCGGGTGGCAGGTCTGGAGCGCATCGCCGCTTATCTGGATTCACCGCGCCGTATCGCGTTCAACCAGGACGGGGTCTTTCGCCACTATCGCGAGCTTGACGGCGAATCGGAGCGTCCGGACTGACCCGTTCCGGGGGGCAACACGCAGCGGCGCCAGGCGTCATTGGTCCCGCTTCGCTAACGGTTCTTCTTGCGGGACGTGCGCGCGGCCTTGCGCTTGTCCTTCCGCTTCTTCGCCGCCGCCTTCGACGCTGGCTGTAGCGAGTGCGGATCGGGAAGGGCAATCGACGGCGGCAGCGGAACGTCTTGCATGCGCCGCATCCACGTCTCGATGCCTTCTTGGGTGCGCATGTCGAAGCCGGCATCCATGCCCGCCATGATCATCGATTTGGCCGGGTCGAAATTGCTGCTGTCCGCGAGCGTCGCCTCGAGCGCATCGACGGCGTCGTCGTCGAGAAGCTGCAGACAGGCGTCGGCTTGAGCCAGGCCGAACTCTCGTTTCAAGAAGCGATAGAAGGCCCGGGTGTCCTCGATGAGCCCGCGTGCCGCCGAGGCCTCGATGCTGACCTTGCGGGGGAAGAGATCGAACAGCACTTCTTCCAGTCCATCGGCGTCGAGAGTCGCGATGCTCTCGCCGAGCTGGTTGAAGATGAGGCTCATCACGAGTCGGCCGGTGTCAGCTGCCTTGGTGCCCTGTGCCTCCGGGGTGGCCGCGAAGCGCCGAAGCAGCTCGTCCTCCAGTGCCTCCAGCCGGTGGTAATCGAGTTCGCCGCCATCGCTTGCCAGTATGACCAGATCGGCGAGTATGTCGTGGGCGGGGTCGAATTCGATGGGCGCCGGTGCGTAGGGCGCGGATAGCGTCACCTCGATTTCGCCCTCGTGGGTCATCACCGACAACGTGCTGGAGATACTCTCGCCGCCGTCCCACACGTCGGGCAGCGAATCGTTCTCGTTCATCAGGCGAGGGAGCGCCCGGCAGATGGCCTCGGCCAGGGTCAACTCCCTGGCGGAAGGGGGACGGCCGATGAGGTCCTTGTCGATGGCCACCGGCCAGGGGAAGGCGTCGGAGCCGGCAACCTCCCACTGGTGCTCCGCGATCTCCTTGCGCAGCGCCGGCGGGAGATCCGCGCCGCGCTCGAAGTTCAGGGCGAAGTGCGGCGGCATCGCGGGTTCTTCGCCTTTTTCGATGCTGTCGGCCACACCGAGGAAGGTCTCGAAATCGTCCAGGTCCGAGAAAACGCGCGGGCACGGAATGTCCGAGGACGGGCCGCTGTGCATCTGGTGTCGACGCCGATCTACCGCGTGTCCGACCGTGCCGACAATCGGCGAACCGAAGTCCTGATGCGCGCGACGATAGGCGATTCGGGCGTTGAGCGCCGCCGCTGTTTGACCGGGATCACGACGCAGGCCGCTCGCCGCGTGCACAAATCTCCCATGCAATCGCAACTCGTAATCCAACGACTCGTGTAGGAGAGAGTAACGTGATGATTCGAACAGCTTCACCGCGCTGGCCCGCGGTCATGGTTGCCCTGATGCTCGCTGTGAGCGGGCCGCAGGTCCAGGCGCAGCGCTCGACGCCGGTCACCGTGGTCAATCCCGACTCAGACCCGGTGCCGGTTGCCCCGGCCGGTATCGCCGGCGTGCCCGTGCAGGGTAGCACCATCCTGGTCGTTCCGGCGGGCGAGTTCTCCGACACCGAGCCGCTCATCGAACCGCCGGCGGGCAGCATGCTGATCATCGAATACCTGACAGTGGCCATCGACAGCCGCAATCCGCAGGAGCAGGGGGTAGTCGGCTTGCGCACCAGCGTCGCCGGGACCAGCATCCTGCACCGGCTCGGTCCGATTCCGCCCTTGCTGCAGACCGGGCTGGGATCCGGGCGTGGTCAGGAGTTCCAGCGCAACGTTCGTCTGTACTCCGATGCCACGGTTCAGGCGGTCTACCAGCGTGGCACCGGCTTCGACACCGAACGGGCGATCGTGCAGGTCACCTTCTCCGGTCGACTGGTGCCGCTGCCGTGAGGCTGACTCGGCGTTGAAGGCGCGATCGGGGCCGCAAACTTCAGCGTGCCGATTCGTATCGGCACGCTGAAGTGACGGCATTCAGGTGGCTGGCTTCGGAGGATCGTGGTCGCCGAGCCGGAAATCACGCAGCAGCCCGTCCATCTGTTCGGTCAGACGAGTCAGTGATTCGCTGGCGCCGGCTGTGCGTCTGGCGCCTTCGGCGGCCTGCTCGGCCACCTCGCTGATTTCGCCGATGCCTCGTTCGATGTCGTCGGCGGCGAGGCGTTGTGCGTTCGCGGCGTCGGATACCAGTGCGTTGATACGCGCGATGCTGTCGACGCGCTCGGATATGGCATGAAGTGCCTGAGCGACCTCATCCGTGCAGCGCAGTGTTGCATCCACCCGTTCCTTGCTGTGGTCGATGAGATTCACGGCGTCGCTGACACCGTCGCTGAGTACCTGCACGATCTCACGGGTCCGAATGTTCGCCTCGCGCGTACCCTGCGCCAGCTCGCGGACCTGCTCGGCGACGATCGAGAACCCCTTGCCCTGTTCCCCGGCACGACTCGCTTCGATCGAGGCGTTGAGCGCCAGGACGTTGGTCTGAGCCGCGATTTCGTCGATTGCATCGGTGAGCTTGCCAATCTCCCGACCGGCCCGCTCGAGCGTGTCCAGGGCAGCCGCGACGCGCTGGAAGTCGTCGGTCAGCTCGCGAACCTGTTCCAGGCTGCCGGCCGCTACCTGTCCACCGTGCGCCGCTTGCTTTTGTGCCTGCTGCGCTTGCGTGGCCGCCTGTTCCGCGGCTTGGGCGGTTTCCCGCACGCTGCCCAGCATCTGGGTCAGACGATCGGCAAGCTGACGGGTGCGCAACTGCTGGCGGTGGGCACCTTCACTGGCAGCATCGGTGATGCCGCCCAGATTGTGGACGGCGTCCATCAGGCCGGACAACGAGCGGTTGACCGAGTCGAGGACGGATCGCAGCTTGCCCTGCAACGCACCACGCATCCGTTGGGTCTCTCGGACCAGCGTGCCGAACTCGTCTCGGCCACTGGCCTCCAGAGTGACGGACAGATCGCCATCGGCGATCGCCCGCATCGAGCCGAGCACCTTGCCAAGTGGTCTGAAGGCTCGGTTGAGGTACCAGGCGAGGCCAAGCAGCGCGACAAGCGTGGTGAAACCGGCGGTCAGATACGCTTCCCGATCGATCCGTGCCTGACTGTCGAAGCTGGCGCTGAAGTCTTCGGCTGTCACCAGCCAGCTCTGGACCGACCCCGCGGCATCCGCAAGTGGCGTGAGCGATAGCGCGAGCGTCGTCGATTCTTCTTTGACGATCTGCAGACCGCCCTGCCTGGCACGAAGCATCTCGGCGACGCCCGTGACGGGTAGTGCGTATCCGCTGCTCGTTACCATCGTCTCGCCAGAATCGAACAGTAGTGCCGCCTGTGAGCCGTCGCTGTCGGCGAACCGGCCAATCGCATTCGCCAGCGATTTTCTGAAGATGCCGTACCCGACGAGGCTGCCGCGCTTATAGAGGGGAAAGACCAGCTCGGCAACCAGGCCCTGTTGGCGGTCGAACACCAGCCCGCGCAGGATCTTGTTGCTGGTCGCTGCCTCCTGGAGAAGCGGATCGTCGAGTGGTAGGCCCGGGTCGTCGTCAGTCGGGGTGGCGGCATAGGCCAGTCGCAAGCGTGTGTCGACGATCCGCAAGTCGGTGAGCACATCGGACGCGCTCAGCCGATTGTAGGTCGGTCGCAGCTCGTCTTCGAGTAGCTCGTGTCGACCGCTGCTCAGGGCCTCGAGCATTTTCGAGGCGCGCGTCAGGGCGCGGAGCGCGCCGGACATGCGCTCGTTCTCGCTGGCCACCACATTCCGCCACAGGGCGCTCTTGGCATCCAGCATGGCCTGGGCGAAGCGCTGTTCCGTGACCTGACGGGTACGCCAGCTGGCGAGCATGAAACTGCTGGCAATCACCGTGATGCAGACAGTGACGACGAGTACGATACGGGTTCGTAACCTCATGTCCGGTGGGTCGCGTCACTCTATGGGGTAGCCGGATGCCTTCCAGGTCGGGAAGCCATCGCGGAAATAGAGCACGTGCTCGAATCCCCAGCCCACCGCCTGCTCACAGGCTGCCGAGCTACGCAGGCACTTCGGTCCGTTACAGTAGACGACCAGCTTGTCCGACTTTGCGGCCACCTCGAGCAGTGTGGCTTCGTTGAAGGCTTCGTTGATCTCCAGATGGACCGCACCCGGAATACGTCCGGCCTCGAAGTCGGAGTCCCGGCGCACATCGACGAAGGGCACACCCTGGTCGAACAGCGCTTTCGCTTCCTTGGCCGAGACTGTCACCGCGCCTCGCACGACAGTGGGGGACTCTTCGGGTTGCGTGGCCGCGTGAGCGCTCGCGCCTAGCAGGAGCCACAGCATGCCCATCGCCAGGTAGGAAAATCGTCGCATCGTCATACCCTTCTCGCAGGACCATCAAGGCTGCTGGCCGAAATCGTGAAAAGCAGATCGGCGTCGAGAGGGCGAACTTGAAGCCGTCGGGCACACAATGGCTGCGAACGGGTCCATCGTCACGGCGACCGGACCTACGCGTAGCCGGGACCGATTTGGGAGCTGACGGCCGAGCGGAACGTGAACAGCCCGCCGGTGCAGATGGAGCCTGTCAGAGGGTGGCGGCGTCGAAGGTGTTGCAGTCCCTGACCGAGCCCTTCTCCAGCCCGATGCGGAACCAGCGCATGCGCTGTCGGGCGCTGCCATGGGTGAAGGCATCGGGTACCACCACGCCCTGGGACTGGCGCTGTAGCGTATCGTCGCCTATCGCGTTTGCGGCGTTGAGGGCCTCTTCCACGTCACCGTGCTCGAGGATGTTCCGAGCGCGTTGCGCGTGGTGCGCCCAGAGTCCGGCCAGGCAGTCCGCCTGCAGCTCCATGCGCACCTGGATGGCGTTGGCCTCGCTGCGACTGGCGCCACGCCTGGCGGCGTGCACCTGCTCGCTGATGCCGAGCAGGGTCTGCACGTGATGCCCGACCTCATGGGCGATGACATAGGCCTGGGCGAAGTCGCCAGGCGCGTCGAACCTGCGCTCGAGCTCTTCGAAGAACGCCAGATCCAGATAGACCTTGCGATCACCGGGACAGTAGAACGGCCCGGCGGCGGCGCTGGCAAAGCCGCACGCCGAGCTGACCGAGCCGCGGAACATCACCAGGCGTGGTTCCTCGTAGCGTGCGCCGCCGGCGCTGAACAGGGCGTTCCAGGTGTCCTCGGTATCGGCCAGGACCACCGATACGAAGTCGGCCAGTGCCTGCTCTTGCGGTGATGCGTTGATCTGCGTGGAGCGTGGCAGCGAGCGCTCGGTCTGGACGCCGGCCGGGCTGCCGCCGCCGAGGATCTGCAATACAACGCCAGGGTCGACACCGAACAGCATGGCGGCGCCGAGCGCAATCACGATGCCGACCAGACCGACCCCACCGCCGCGCCGTACCGTACGCCCGCCGAGCCCGGGCAGGCCCCGGCTCGTGCGTGCCGCTCTACGGTCTTCGATGTTCGAGCTCCGTCTGCCGCCGCGCCAACGCATCCGAGTGCCTCCGAGTCAGCCTGCGCGATTCGCTGTCGGCGCCGAGCATAGCCGAAGTCGTCGCGATTCCGCGCCCGCGACGGCTCGTCTACACGATCGTTGACATTCGCCCGTTCGTTCCAAGCTAGCGGATCGGGTCCGGGCAGCGAGCCCGCAGCTTGCAACTCTCGCAGTGGCTGCCCATCCAGAACTCATCGAACAGATCTTGCAGACGCTGCACCAGAGCCGGATCCTCGCTGGCCATACCGAGCTCGAAGTTGCGCCGATTCGTCGCGCGTGCGCCGAGCCCCGCGCCGGTGAAGTTGGCCGAGCCCAGATAGGCGAAGCTGCCGTCGACGATCAGCATCTTCCAGTGCGAGCGGCTGCAGATCTGCAGCTCCAGCGCGCCGCCGGTGAGCCGGGGGAAGGATTCCAGCGTGGTCCTGAAGGCGCGCGTGGGCAGCGCCGCGTGGATGATGCGAAAGCCCACGCCACGCGCCGCCATTTCGTCGAACACCTCGAGCACGGGTGTGAAGCGGCGCCCGCGCTTGATGTGCATGTCCTTCAGATCGGCGGTCGCCAGCCAGACCTGCTGACGCGCTTCGAGCAGCCGGTCCAGCACCACGGCCTGGTGCAGCTCGGGGCCGCTGAGTAGGTTGGCTTGCAGCTTCGCGCTCATCGCGCGTGACGGGCAGTATCATTGGCTGTCATCGTCCGCACCTACTGCTCGTTTCGCAGAGCACCCATCCAGAGCAATTCCAGAGTAACGCGCATGCAGTCCGCCAAGGAGCTCTTTTCATACAAGCCATACTGGGCGGCGCGCTTCGGGGTGGCGCCGCAGCTGCCGATGAGCCGCGCCGAGATGGAAGCGCTGGGCTGGGACAACTGCGACATCATCATCGTCACCGGTGA
>JAGRHX010000259.1 GCA_020444775.1 Gammaproteobacteria bacterium | reverse complement strand
CACTGGCGGCGTCACTGGCGGCGTCTGGGTCGGCGTAACGGCGGTGCCCCCCGGCGGTGCCGGCCGGGTAGACAGGCTCGCGGACGCCGGCGGCGACGCCCCGCCCAGGCTGGCGAAGGCCGTGACCAGCTGCTCCGCCTTGGCCTTGATCGCGGAGTTCTCGCGATCCCCGGCGGCGCGGAAGAAATATTGCCCGACCCGTCCGATCACACCGATACCGGTCAGCACATAGCTCACCTGGTCGCGTAGCGCGGGCCGTCGGCCGCTGCCGACGTGGGATTCGAAGACCCCGGAGCTGCCGCCGAAATCCCCCTGATCGAACAGCTCGATGGCAATGGTCCCGGCGTCGTCAGGCCCGCGTAGCACCGCATAGTCCATGGCAACGAAGCCACGCTTGAGGAATTTCTCAGCCTCGCCGTTGATCTTCTCGTAGAGATTGTCGGCCTGGAAACGTCGCACCCGACCGTCCAATTGCCAGGGTGATTCGAACACCGCGGCGGGAAACAGACCGTGTGTCGCGGCATCGCTGACGCGCGTCGCCAGATCGGATGCCGGTCCACCCAGGGCCGGGTCCTGCCAGCGCAGCAGTGGTGGCGTGTACAAGGTGATGGGCGGGCCGCGCTGCTCGAGCACCGCGAGCGGCAGGTCCCGCACCTCGGGATCGTAGTCGTCGCCCCGACCGAGCACCCAGAGCACGACCAGTGTGAGCGCGGCGAGCACGAGCAGCGCACTGAAGCGCTCGGCGCGCGGGACACGTGGTCGCAGCGGGCGATGACGCAGCCGATTGAATACCGCCTCGCGCGGCATGTCCGTAGCCTCCCGATCCCAGACACGGCAACGACGTCTTGCGAGCGCGCGATGACGTCACGAGTCCGATCGTCGTCGCGAAGACATCGCTCGCGGACACCCTGGATGGACCCGAGCTCGAGTGGGGTTCGGACAAGGCGCGCCTTATCGACGTCCGCCGCTTGCCGGCGCCCACTGGTGTCCCATCGCATTCATGCTAACCGCGCAAGACAGGCCCCGCCTGCCGCGATCGAGCCCGGCATGAGCGGTCTTCGGCAACAGACCTTCAACCAAGCCTACAACCTTCCAGAGATTCGTTCCCTACCATGGACGCCTCGCCGCCGGTCATGACCCCGCCGGCATTCGATCATGCTGCGTAATTCACGCCCGACGTCTCGAATCCGCGCGCGCATGGGCGTAATATCCCGCTCAACATGAGTCCCCGGCTGGACTGAACGGGCCCATCGAAGCACCGGCTGCCCCACGCGGTTAACCTTCAACGGTCAAATTTCAATGGAACGATCGGGAACACCACGATCGGGATTGAAGGCAGCGTCAGCAGGTCGACCGACATCCGACACGGTCCCAGCCACGACGGACCCTTCAACAACCCCATCAACAACGTAAAACGATAACAACACACGACAACGAATCCGCCCGGAGGGTTCACCCGGCAGAGATGCCGCCCAGGAGAGACGAGGTCGCGGGAAGTGTGCCTCCCCGAGTCAGCGCAACGCGCGCCCGGGAGCCGGTTGCCCCGATTCTCGTGTCCATGATGCAAGAGCATTCGAATCGAATCGAAATCAAGCGTCCGACCGAGGGTGGTGCTCCGCCGCCCCGGTTGCGCTCGTGCAGGCTCTTATGGCTCTCGCGGCGGCTACACGAGGTTACGTGTCCGCATGCCTGACGGAGTCCTGAACGAGGAGGAAGAGCAGCCGCGGCCAGTCGCCCGACCAGTCGACCGGCCAATCGACCGGCCAAT
>JAGRHX010000258.1 GCA_020444775.1 Gammaproteobacteria bacterium | reverse complement strand
GCCAGTGACGCCGCCAGTGACGCCGTTGACGTTGCTGGTCGACGCACTGGGCGTTACCGAGCCGGCCGTGTACCTGCAGGCTGAGAACGTGTTTCAGTATGATTTTGCGAATGATTTCTGGTTCGCAAGGGTCGACCGTGCCGGCTCGGGCGAGGCTGGCGAGGCGGTTCAGGCCTTCGTCCACGAGGCCGCCTCCGAGACGCAGGCGCAGGCGCTGCTGACCCGGCTCTTGGACGAGCACCAGTACGACTACACCACCGTCGAGGCAGCGACGACGAGCGACTGGCAGCCGCACTGGCATCTGCTCCGACATCGGTTCCTGGACAGTCTGTTCGCGGTGGCGCGGGCCGGCCGCTATCTGTACGGCGTGGAGAAGGCGCCCGCCGCTGAGCCGGCTGCCCGATTGATGCAGCGTCTGGACGCGCATCTCGCAACAGTGGCTCGCGTACCGAGCGGGCCGAGCGGGCCGAGCGTGGCCGGACAGCGATGATGGACCGAGCAACGGCGAGCGGCGATCGGAAGAGGGCAGCGCATGGACCATGAACGTGACTCCAGACGATCCTCCAGACGATCCCGACCTCCTGACGGTCGGGCGTCGGATGGATACAGCCCGGCGCCCATCACCCGCCGGCAGCTCGTCGGCCGCGCGGCCGTGGCGGGCTCGGTGCTGGCGGGCGGCGCCTGGCTGTCGTTCGCGCCGGAGCACCTGCCGGGCTCCAGACGTGACGGCACCGGGCTACGCGGTCTACCGGTCCCCGAGCCGTTCACGTTGCCGGACTTCAGCGTGGCGCGCCCCATGGGCGCTGGCGAGGTCGGGCTCGGACGTGGCGCCACCGTGGGTGAGCGGTTGGCCGGGGCGCTGGACGCGGTCGGTGGTCTGCGACGGCTGATCGCTCCGGGCGACGTGGTGCTGGTCAAGCCCAACGTCGCCTTCGACCGTTCGCCCAACCTGGGCGCGACCACCGATCCCGGCCTGCTCGAGCTGCTGATCCGGATGCTGCTGGTCGATGCACGCGCCGCCGAGGTACGGGTCGCGGACAATCCCATCGAGTCGCCCGCCGATTGCTTTGCCAAGAGCGGCATCGCCGAGGCCGCGGATCGGGCCGGTGGTCGTGTCTATCTGCCCGACAGCAATGCCTTCGAGGACCTGCGCACCCCGGGTGCCACGCTCATCGAGCAATGGCCGTTCTTCAAACGGCCGTTCCGGCGCGTCAACAAGGTCATCGGCGTTGCCGCGGTCAAGGACCACAATCTGTGCCATGCATCCCTGGGCATCAAGAACTGGTACGGGCTGCTGGGCGGCCGGCGCAATCAGTTCCATCAGGACATCCACGAGATCGTGTCCGACCTGTCGATCATGATCCGGCCGACCCTCACCATTCTCGATGGCAGCCGGATCCTGATGGCGAACGGTCCGACCGGTGGGGATCCGGCCAACGTCAAGGCCGGTGACGTGATTCTTGCAGCCACCGATGCGGTGGCGATGGATGCCTGGGCGTACGAGCATCTGCTGGAGCGTCGCGGCGAGCTGCCGCGCTATCTGCAGCTGGCCGAGCGCAAGGGCAGTGGTCGTGTCGACTACCGGGGTCGGGTCAAGAGCATCGGCTGAGGGTCTCGTCGGGCCACGGCCGGCTGGCGACGCGCCGGTCGATTCCCGGCCCCGGCAGGGAACCGCGTGCACACGCACATGTGCGATGCGCGGACGGGTCAGACAAGCGAACGAGGGCATCGATGAAAGAGCCACAGCGCGACGACCGAGGTGCCGGAGAACGCCCGGGCATCATTCAGGTGCTGGCGGCGCAGGGACGCCGGCAGCTGCGTCTGAGCCGCGCCAGACTGGTCTGTCAGATCGTCTTCTTCGTCTTGTTCGTGCTCGCCGTGTGGGCGAGCTGGACCACGCGTATCGGCGGTTTCCCGGTCTCGCGACTGCTGGAGATGGACCCGCTGGTGGCGCTGTCCACCTTCCTCGCCACCGGCTACGTGTACCGCGCGCTGGGCTGGGCACTGTTGCTTGTGGCGATAACCTTCCTGTTCGGTCGGGTGTTCTGCAACTGGATGTGTCCCTACGGCAGCCTGCACCAGTTCGTTCGCTGGCTGTTCGACAATCGCGGTAACAGCGCCCGGATCCGCGGCAATCGCTATCATCCGCTGCAGTTCGCGAAGTACGCGATCCTCATCGTCTTCCTGGGTATGGCCTCGCTCGGTGCCTTGCAGATCGGTCTGCTCGATCCAATCGTCATGATGTATCGAGCGCTGGCGACGGTGATCGCGCCGGCCACCGATCAGGTCGTCGCGCAGGGCGCGGCCGGTGTGGATGCTCTGGGCGGTGACGGTGTGTGGCTCGATGGGCTGCTGTTCGCGCCCGGGGTCGAACGGCGTATCTTTGTCGGCTCGTTCTGGATAGGCGCCGTGTTCCTGGGCTTCGTGGTCGCGAATCTGTGGGTGCCGAGGTTCTTCTGTCGCTTCGTCTGTCCGCTGGGCGCGCTGCTGGGCGTCATCGCCAGCAAGAGCCTGTTCCGTATCAACCGTGACGTGGAACGCTGCACCGACTGCGATCTGTGTCTGATGCGCTGCGAGGGTGCCTCGGATCCGCAGTCCCAGCTCCGCCAGGCCGAATGCTTTGGCTGCATGAACTGCCTGGACGATTGTCCGGAGGACGCGTTGCGGTTCACCATGCGTGGCCAGGACAATCGCCAGGCGGTGCCGTTACCGGATCTGTCCCGTCGGCAGGCGGTGTTCGCCGGGATCGGCGGCGTGCTGGCGGTGCCGATGCTGAAGAACGACGGTCTGGGCAGCGATCTGAACTTCCAGCCCGCGATGATCCGTCCGCCGGGCTCGGTAGCGGAGGGCGAGTTCCTGGAGCGCTGTATCAAGTGCGATCAGTGCATCAACGTCTGCCCGACCAACGTGCTGCAGCCGGCGGGGCTCGCCGAGGGTGGGGTGGAGGCGCTGTGGACGCCGGTGATGAACTTCCGCATCGCGCATTGCCAGCTCAAGTGCAGCCTGTGCTCGGAGGTCTGCCCGACCGGGGCAATCCGCCAGATCAGCGTTGCCGAGAAGCTCGGCGAAGGGCAATACGCGGAGCAGGGGCCGGTGCGTCTGGGCACCGCGTTCATCAACGTCTCGCGCTGTCTGCCCTGGGCCAACCAGATCCCGTGCGTGGTCTGCGAGGAGGTCTGCCCGGTCGCGCCCAAGGCCATCCAGACGCGCGACGAGGAGGTCAAGGACGTGTTCGGCAATCTGGTGGTGCTGAACAAGCCGTTCATC
>JAGRHX010000257.1 GCA_020444775.1 Gammaproteobacteria bacterium | reverse complement strand
CATCTCACCCAGCCCCTTGAAGCGCTGCACGCTGACCTGGCCACGAATCTTCTCCGCGGCGATCCGGTCCAGACAGCCCTGACGCTCGTGATCGTCCAGGGCGTAGAAGACCTGCTTGCCGACATCGATCCGATACAGCGGCGGCATTGCCACGTAGACATGCCCGGCCTCGATCAAGGGCCGGAAATGCCGTGCGAACAGCGCGCACAGCAGTGCCGAGATGTGCGCGCCGTCGGAGTCGGCGTCGGCGAGAATGCAGACCTTCCCATAGCGTAGTCCGCGCATGTCCGTCGATCCGGGATCCACGCCAATTGCAACCGAGATGTCGTGGACGATCTGTGAGGCCAGGACCTCGGCAGGCTCGACCTCCCAGGTATTCAGGATCTTGCCACGCAGCGGCATGATCGCCTGGAACTCCCGGTCGCGTGCCTGCTTGGCCGAGCCACCCGCGGAATCCCCCTCGACCAGGAACAACTCGGTGCGGCTCGGATCCTGCGACACGCAATCGGCGAGCTTGCCGGGCAATGCCGGTCCGCTACCGGTCTTCTTGCGTTCGACCCGCTTCGCGGCCTTGATTCGATTCTGCGCGCTCTCGATGGCCAGGGCGGCGATCCTGTCGCCGGTATCCGGATGCTGGTTGAGCCAGTGGATGAGGCCGTCCTTGACCACCCCGGACACGAAGGTGGCGCATTCACGCGATGACAGCCGCTCCTTGGTCTGCCCGGTGAACTGTGGATCGTTCAGCTTCACAGAGAGCACGTAGCGGCACCGTTCCCAGACGTCCTCGGCGACCAGCCGGATCCCGCGTGGCAACAGATTGCGGTACTCACAGTATTCACGGATGGCTTCGAGCAGACCGCTGCGCAAGCCGTTGACGTGAGTGCCACCCTGCGGCGTGGGGATCAGATTGACATAGCTGTCGGTCGGGCCTTCCTCGCCCTCCACTGCCCAGGTCACCGCCCAGTCGGCGGCCTCGGTATTGCCGGTCATGCTGCCTTCGAAGGGCGGGCTGGGCAGACACTGCACCTGACCCAGCGAGCTGCTCAGGTAGGTGCCCAGACCTTCGACGAAGCGCCATTCCTCATGCTCGCCGCTGACCTCGTCGGTGAATGTGACCAGCAGCCCCGGGCACAGCACGGCCTTGGCCCGAAGGCTGTCCTTGAGGCGGGTAACACTGAACCGAGGCGTATCGAAATACTTGGGGTCGGGGAGGAAGCGCAGCCGGGTGCCGGTGTTACGCCGCCCCACGCTGCTCACCTCCGCCAGCTCACTGACCTTCTCGCCGCCCTCGTAGGCCATGTGATGCTCGCCACCGTCGCGCTTCACCCACACGTCCAGGCGCCGCGACAGGGCATTCACCACCGACACACCGACGCCGTGCAGGCCCCCGGAGAACTGGTAACTGCGGTCCGAGAACTTGCCGCCGGCGTGCAACGTGCTGAGGATCAGCTCGACCCCCGGGATGCCGCTCTCCGGGTGCACGTCCACCGGCATGCCGCGACCGTCGTCGGCGACGCTCAGGCTGCCGTCCTCGTGCAGGACGACGTCGATGCGCGAGGCATGCCCGCCCAACGCCTCGTCGACGCTGTTGTCGATGACCTCCTGAGCCAGATGATTCGGCCGGCTGGTGTCGGTGTACATACCCGGTCGCTTGCGCACCGGTTCGAGGCCGCTGAGGACCTCGATGGAGGATGCATCGTAATTTGCCGCCATGCAGGTATGAGTACCTCGAGCTACTTGGGCCTGTTCATCGTTCGGTTCATCGTTCGGTTCATCGTTCGTGCGTGCCGCCGTTGCGCCCGGCCGCGCCATCGCCTGCCGGGCGTGCTCTCGGCTGCACCATGCACGCTGTGCGGCGCCGAGGCCGGCATCGGGCTTTACTCGAACGCATGACCGATGGACAGGCCATCACCTTCAAGAACACCCGGCCCCGACACCCGACGGCGTGGCACGCCAGCGGTTCATTCGCCTCGGTTGGGACTGCGGAACTGACCACCGCCGCGCTGATGCCCGGCCAGGACGCGTTTGATCTCCGGCACCGTTGCCCCCAGCCCATGCGAGCCACACAGGACCTGCTCGGCCAGCCACAGCTGGTAAGCCTTGATCCCTTCACGCATGACGGCTTGCCAATCGCTACGCCGCGGCTCGCGGAAACGACCGTCAGCGCCGGCATAAGCGTAAAGACGCACCTCGTTGGTACGACAGCGAAGACCTTCGTAGAAGACGTTCCGCACGCCTTCGCCCGACTCGACCACCACTGTGTAGCGGATCACCCCGTCCTCGCCCGAGCTCAGGCTGGCGGTATCCAGGTAATACCGATAGTCCGGATGGACCGCGTCTTCGTCGAATCGAGCAAGATTCGCGCTGCGCGGCGGCTCGGGAATGCTGACCGGCCGCTCCCGCCAGTCATCGCCCGCGAACCGCTCGTGACGCGTGCTCAGGTCCACCGCGTCGTCCTCCGCCCGGACATTGCCCGGCAAGAGCACAGTCACCAGCAATACCGCAGCGAAGCGGTCCAGGAGCCGACGCGCGGGCATGGCAGCCAGCCGAGCGCGCGTGTTGCGGTGCACGCATCGAGCGCCACCGCCACGCCGGGCGCGGACGGTGAACGTCGTCGGGTCGGGTTTTTGATCTCGGGCTTGCACGGGCGTGCAGTTTAGCGGCTGCATGACCGCTTCGCGACAACTTGCGCGCCGTAAAGGGAGGATGTGACGCCCGCGCCGGTCAGAGCCGGCAACGGGCCGTCGTCTGGAAGCGTGTTCAGCCGAGATCCGCCGCCAGCGAACGTCGGATCGACTCGGGTACCGGTGCCAGCTCGTGGGTGTACTCCGCGTGATCGACGCCGATGGCCAGCGCGCTGCCGGCCTGGATCGCCGTGCACATGGAGGGGCTCAGCTCGAAGCGCAGGAAATGCACCGCCGAGGTCTTCTCGTCGTTCTCGCGCTCCAGGTCTTCGTCGGCAATCGCATAGACCCGCGCCATGCCCTCGACCTCGACGAACATCCGGTCCTCGACACCGATCAGCCGGGCCAGCTCGCGCTTGCGCTCGTTGACGTCGGGGTACTCGATCAGCATCGTCGCCTTCCAGTTGCTGCCGTCCGGCACCAGTGGCGCGTAAGCGTCGATCTCCTGCAGGATACCTTCCTCCTCGAAGATCTTCTCGATGCGCAGCATCTCCTGGATCTGGTAGCGGATCGTC
>JAGRHX010000256.1 GCA_020444775.1 Gammaproteobacteria bacterium | reverse complement strand
CAGCGATTCCGCCTGGTCCAGGGTGGCCGCGTCCCGGAAGACGATCCGGACGCCGCCTTCCGGTCGCGCCAGAATGGTCTTGTAACGGACGCGTTCACCGCGCAGGGTGCTGCGGAAATCGCTGGCGTAGCGCTCGTCAGCCTGCTTGAGCGCGCCTTGCATGTCGACCTGGATGAGGAAGTGCACACCACCACGTAGGTCCAGCCCCAGATACATGGGCAGCGCGTTGATCTGGCTTAGCCAGTCCGGCGTTGCCGACGCCAGGTTGAGCGCCACGGTATAACCGCGCCCCAGCTCGACATCAATCTGGTCCTTGGCCCGAAACTGACTTTCCTCGTCCATCATCCGAATCAACAGCCGGCCGTCCCTGCGCTCGTGCGACTTCACCTGCAGACCGAGTTGATCCAGACGCTCCAGGACCTGCTGCTCGACCGC
Source organism: Gammaproteobacteria bacterium (assembly GCA_020444775.1). The sequence continues at coordinate 3,603 of JAGRHX010000256.1, read as the reverse complement.
ATCGCTCACATCCCCTCGCAGCGCGGAGACCTGGATCGCCGGATCGCTGCCATACAGGTTCGGCAAGGCATAGATCAGGCCGAGCAAAGCGACGAGACCGACCGCGATATATTTCCAAAGCGGGTATTGGTTGATCATGATTCACTCATGCTTTGCGGTCCCGAAACCGCTCGACTGTCGACGGCTGCGTTCCTGCTGACGCCCATGACTCGTGCCCTTGGCGACCCGAAGCCGGTCCGCGGCTACGCGCACGCGGCGACAGCTGACCGTCTCGGTCTGGTCGCTAAGGCCTGGCCCGCCCGGAATGGACACCGGTAATGGACACCGGTAATGAACACCGGGATCCCGTTTGCCGCGGACGCGCGCTCCCTGCAACGCCCCAACGCAACGGTTCCCCCCGCAGCGATGACCCGCAACGACTGTTCCGTAACGGACACTCGCTCGAGTGACCGGGCGCGAGGACCGTACGCTCCGAGACCGCGCAGCGCCAGTGCCAGAAGGCAGCGAATTCCAGGAACGGCCGGTCACGCCGACTTGATGGTTCCCTTCGGCACGATATTGGCGATCGCGTGGCGTTGGACCTTGACCTCCGCGCCCTTGGCGATCTCGAGGGTGATGAAATTGTCATTCAGGTCGGTCACCTTGCCCAGCAGGCCGCCATTCGTGATCACCTCTTCGCCCTTGGCCAGGGCATCGATCATCGCCTTGTGCTCCTTCTGACGCTTTTGCTGCGGCCGGATGAGCAGGAAATAAAAGACCGCGAACATGCCCACGATCATGATCAGGCTGCTGATCCCGGCGCCGCCGCCACCGGCTTGCGCGTGCGCGCTGGGGACGAATACCTCGATCAGCGCATCGAGCATCTGCCCGAGCGGCCGCTCTACATGTGTGACGAGCGCTGACTCGACGGCCGAACCGACGCTGGATCCTGCGACCGTCGGTAGGAATTGTGCGAGTTCCACCGGTTACCTCGACGCTATCTGGTTTGTTCAAGCAGGCAAGTATGACATCGCCGGCGACCGGGCGGAACAGCCCGGCCGCGCACGTCCCCTCTCCGGTCGGGCCGACGGGTCACGACACGCCCCGCTCCGGGGCCCTGGTCCGACGCGCTACCGGGCGATCGCCTCATCGTCACGAACCAGGCCAGCCTGGAAGTGCTCGCGCCAGCGCTGGAAGCGACCGTAGGCGATGGCATCGCGCATCGACTGCATGAGCCGCTGGTAATGGTGCACGTTGTGAATCGAGCTCAGGGTGGCACCGAGAATCTCGTTGCATCGATCCAGATGGTGCAGGTAGGCACGCGAGAAATGCTGGCAGGTGTAACAGTCGCAAGACGGATCCGGCGGTCTCTTGTCATCGCGAAAACGGGCGTTGCGAATTCGCAGCACGCCACCGTTGACGAACAGGTGGCCGTTGCGTGCGTTACGTGTCGGCATCACGCAATCGAACAAATCGACGCCGCGCGCCACCGCCTCGACGATATCCTGCGGGCGTCCGACCCCCATCAGATAACGGATCCGGTCCCGCGGCATCTGCGGCGTCAGCGCGTCCAGGACCATCAACCGCTCGGCCTCGGTCTCGCCGACAGCCAGTCCGCCAATCGCGTAACCGTCGAAGCCGATATCGGTCAAGCCGCGCAGCGAGGCGCTACGCAGCTCCGGGTACACCCCGCCCTGGACAATGCCGAACAGCGCGTTCGGATTGCCCCGATGCGCTTCACGCGAACGTTGCGCCCAACGCTGCGACAGACTCATCGATGCGTGGGCCTGATCGGTGGTTGCCGGATACGGAGTGCATTCATCGAACACCATTACGATGTCCGATCCCAGCGCCCGCTGCACCGCCATGGAGCGTTCCGCGTCCAGATAGACACGCGAGCCGTCGATGGGTGACTTGAACTCCACCCCATCGGCAAGCACGCGGCGCATCTCGCCCAGACTGAAGACCTGGAAACCACCGGAGTCGGTGAGTATCGGCCCCGTCCATTGCATGAAGTCGTGCAGGCCACCGAGCTCTTTAATCAGCGCCGCGCCCGGACGCAGCATCAGATGAAAGGTATTGGCGACGATCAGCCGCGCACCGGTGGCGGACAGCTGCTCGGGGGTGAACCCCTTGACGGTGCCGTAGGTACCCACCGGCATGAACGCAGGCGTCGGCACGATACCACGCTCGAACCGCATCACACCGCGACGCGCGGCACCGTCCTGGCCGAGCAACTCGAATTGCATACTCATCCGATATCCAGTCCCAGCTGTGCTTGCACGAGATGCCGTTCGACCGACTTCAGCCGCGGATAACGGGTCGCCACGCACCCGCCGCTCGGGCGACGCTCAGGCATCGACGACCTCGTGGCGGAACAGCAGAGTGGCGTCCCCGTAGCTGAAGAATCTGTAGCGTTGCGCGACCGCGTGCCGATAGGCATCCAGCATCCGCCGTGTTCCGCAGAACGCGCAGACCAGGATCAGCAGGGTCGAGCGCGGCAGGTGGAAGTTGGTGATCATGGCATCCACGCAGGCGAACCGATAGCCGGGTTGTATGAACAGGCTCGTTTCACCGTCGAACGGCATCAACCTACCGTTGCTGCTGGCGCTCTCCAGCGCGCGCACGCAGGTGGTGCCGACCGCAACCACCCGACCGCCGCGCGCCCGTGTGCGCTCGACCTGCTCGCACAACCGCGCATCAATCCGGATCCGCTCCGCATGCATGACGTGCTCGTCGAGGTTCTCGCTGCGCAATGGTTGGAAGGTACCGGCGCCCACGTGCAACGTGAGGTACCCGATCTCTATCCCTGCCCGGGGCAGCGCCGCAAGCATCTCGCGATCCAGATGCAGCCCTGCAGTCGGCGCGGCGACCGCGCCCTCCTCGCGTGCGAAAACGGTCTGATAGCGCTCCTCGTCGATACGCCCCGCGGCTCGCTCTATATACGGTGGCAGTGGAATCCGTCCGTGTGACTGCATCAGCGCCCCGGCCGTGGTCTGCGCCGGCAGCTCGAGTACGAATAGATCGCGGGACCGCTCGATGACCCGCAACCATTTGTCGCCGACCCGCAGCCTGGTGCCGGGTCGTGGCGATTTGCTGGCCTTGACCTGCGCCAGAACCCGGTGCTCGTCAAGCACACGCTCGAGCAGCAGCTCGGCCTGGCCGCCGGTCTCCTTGTGCCCACGTAGACGCGCCTTGACCACGCGGGTGTCGTTGAGCACCAGCAGGTCACCCGCCCGCAGCCACCGCGGTAGATCGATGAAACGCGCGTCCAGCGGTGCATCGGACACCGACGCGGAGTCGCCCGGATCGGGTGCCGGCAAGACCAGCAGTCGGCTCTGGCTACGCGCGTCGAGCGGAATCTGAGCGATAAGCTCGGGCGGAAGATCGTAGTCGAAGCTATCGGCGCGCATCGGCAGGGCGTCGGACGATTGGAGCTGGGAGGATTCGGGTCATCGAAGCGCAGGACGCGTGAAGCCTGTCGTGAACGCAACCGGGGCGGGCGCGCCCTGATCGACGCCCCCGCGAGCGCTCCCAAAGAGGAGTTGGACTCGACTACACGGGTACACTCCAGTGCGCATTGGACTATACTGTGTCGCGCTTGCCGGGGTGGCGGAATTGGTA
>JAGRHX010000255.1 GCA_020444775.1 Gammaproteobacteria bacterium | reverse complement strand
AGGCGCGCGCCAATGAATACCTGAATGCGCTCGACAGCGGGCTCGACGACATGAACACGCGCAGCGTCCTGCTCACCGAGGTTCCACGATGAATGCTTCCAGCGATTTCCATCTGGCCCGGCAACGTGCCGCGGCCGACCTGACGACCCGATCGCGCGTCGACGACCGAGAACCATCGCGTCGCGCACCGACTCGCAGATTGTGGCGAGAGCAGCGCCGTCCAGGGCTGCTGTGCGGCGGACTTGCGCTGCTGGCATGTCTGGCCGGAACCGCGGTCGAGGCCTACCCCATCTATGGCAGCGAGCAGACCGGCATCCGGCGGCTCGAAGGCGCGCGCCTGATGCACGAGGGCGAGGTCCGTGGTCCGCAAAAGCGTGCCGGCGAGACCCTGCCGCTGGCAAGCGTCGACCTGCGTCTGACCGACCGGCCGCAGCTCGAGTTGCCCGCGCCGGACCCGGAGTTCAATCGAGAGATCGTCAATCTGCTCGGTGGCAGGAGCAACGTCTACAGCCTGTCGGTGCTCGACTTGAGCGACCCGGACAATCCGCGTTACGCCGAGCACGCCGCGACCCAGCCGCGCAATCCGGGCAGCGTCGGCAAGATCATGGTCGGTCTGGCCCTGTTCCAGGCGCTGGCCGAGGCCTGGCCCGAGGACCTGGAGGCGCGCATGCGGGTGCTGCGCGAGACCCGGGTCACCGCCACCGACTTCATCGTCCACGACAGCCATACGGTTCGCTTCTGGGACGGTGAGCGTCGCAAGCTGACCCGGCGCCCGCTACGCATCGGCGATCAGGGCTCACTGTTCGAGTTCCTGGACTGGATGCTGTCGGCCAGCTCGAACGCGGCGGCCAGCGTGGTCCTCGAGCAGGCAATGCTGCTCAAACACTTCGGCAAGCGCTATCCGGTCGATGCCGAAACCGCGCGTGCCTATTTCGAGGACACCCCCAAGGCCGACTTGAGCAACGATCTGGAGGCGACCATCCAGGCACCATTGACGCGCTATGGCCTGGACCTGGAGCAGCTGCGCCAGGGCAGCTTCTTCACCCGGCGTGGCAAGCAGAAGGTGCCGGGCACCAGCAGCTACGGCACCACCCGCGAGCTGATGCGGCTGCTTGTGAAGATGGAGCAGGGCAAGCTGGTCGACGCCTGGTCCAGTCGCGAGCTCAAGCGGCTGCTGTACATGACCGAGCGACGGATACGTTATGCCTCGTCACCGGCGCTCAACGAGGCCGCCGTCTACTTCAAGTCGGGCTCGCTGTACAAGTGCGTGCCCGAGCCGGAGTTCGTGTGCAAGAAGTACCACGGCAACGCGATGAACTTGATGAACTCGGTGGCCATCGTCGAGGCACCGGCCCAGACCCGAGAGCTGTATTACATCGTAACGCTGACGTCGAATGTGCTGCGCAAGAACTCGGCGGTGGATCATCAGAGCCTCGCGACCCGGATTCACCGATTGATCGAGCGGCGACATGGCGCCGATCGGAAATAGCCCGACGTGGCCGCGGGCGCGAAGTCGCTCGGCGCTCAGTTGATGCGATTCGAGACCTTGCGCAGGCCGCCGGCCATGCGACCCGGGACGACCAGCCGGTGCGCCCCACGCGCGATCGACTCGAGCCAGCGTCCACCGTCCGCGTCCTCGGCCAGTCCGACCAGGATGTACTTGTAGGGGCCTTGTTCGATGATGGCGCTGTCGGCGTGCCAGTGTCGCCAGCTACCCGACTTTCGGAAGATGCGCACACCGGGGATGTCCGCCAGGCCTTTCACGAACTTGTGGCGGATACCCGGATTGCCGAGCATGCGCTTCATCTCGCGAGTCAGACGCGGGCCGACCAGGTTGCCGGTCTCGAGCAGATAGTAGAAACGCGCGGTCTGCAGGGCGGTCGCGCCATGGGAGAGATTGTGTAGCGGATCACGTTGGTAGGCGGCTGACTTGCCATACTCTTTGCCGACCCACAAGCCGCCGTTGACGGTTGGATCGTAGAGGCGAAAACGGTCCGACCTGAGGATGTTGATGAGCTTGCGTTTGCCGACCCGGTTCAACATGGCGGTGGCATCGCGATTGGACGAGACCCTGATCATGTCGGTCAGCGAGCGACGCGTAGGCTCGTCCAGACGCATGTGCCCGCGTTCGATCTCGACAAAGGCACCGAGCAGGATGGCTATCTTCGGCAGGCTCGCAGCGTATAGCATGCGGTCGCCGTTGACCGAGGCCACCCGGGGCAGGTCGAGCTCGCTGATGTCGGCGAGCGCGACGCTCAACCGACCTTCGCGGACCGCCTGGTCGAGATGCAACCGCCCGAGCATCGTCACCAGGCCTTTTTGCAGACCCGGATCGAAGCTCTCTCTAAGGGTTGTTCCCGTGCCGTCAGCGAAGGACGAAACAGGAATGAAAACAATCAGTTGCAGTATGATGATCAGGTAGAGGCGTTTCATGGCGGCGGACGATAACACTGTGACGACGATCACGCCAGACGGTATTCATACACAATCCGGTGCCCTGGCCAAGCGCGCCGTGGTGTTGTTCGCGAACTTCTTCCTCATCATCCTGGCCTACTATCAGGTCAAGGCCGCCAGCCGCTCGCTGGTCCTGGAGCACTTCGACCCGAAGGCCTTCCCCTGGCTCTGGATCGTCACCGCCACCCTGCTGGCCGGGCTCATCGGCTTCTATCACCGCATCGTCGAGCGCCACGAACGGCTGCACGTGGTCCTCGGGTCCTGTCTGGTGTTCATCGCCCTGCTGCTGCTGTTCAGGGTCGGCTTCACGGTCCGCGGCGATGTCGCCGCGGTCGGCTTCTACATCCTGGTCGATATCTTCAGCGTGGTCCTGGTCGAGCAGTTCTGGAGCCTGACCAACACCATCAGCAGCCGTGACGAAGGGCTGAAGAGCTACTGGTTCGTCGGCACCGGCGGCCTGGTCGGCGGCGTCGCCGGCGGCGCCACCGCGGCCTTGCTGATCAGCCACACGCCGCTGACCACGCCGGACCTGCTGCTGTCCTGCGCCGCCTGCCTGCTGGTCATCATCGGTCTCAACCTGTGGATGGCCCGGGCCGGGCTGTACCGGGAGCTGCCACGCCCCGAATCCGCGGTCCTGGTCAGCGGGCGGGGTCTGGCCAGTCTGCTCGAGAGCCGTTACCTGCTGCTGATCGCCGGGACCTTGCTGTTCGCCCAGCTGGCCCAGCCGATCGTCGAGTTCCAGTTCCTCAATCAGGTCAGCGAGGCCTATCCGGAACGCGAGTCGCGGACCGCCTTCATCTCCTGGTTCTTCAGCCTGCTGGGCCTGGTCTCGATCGGCGTCAACGTGGTGCTCACACCAATCGTGCACCGCTGGATGGGGATGCTGGCCGGGCTGTTCACCCAGCCCGTGCTGCTCAGTCTGTTCTCCTTCGGCTTCATGGCCCAGCCGGTGCTGTGGATGGCCGGCGCGATGAAGATCGCGGACCGTGGCCTGTCCTACTCGATCAACCGCGCGAGCAAGGAACTGCTCTACATCCCGGTGGATCCGGTCAAGACCTATCAGGCCAAGGCCTGGATAGACATGCTCGGCTACCGCCTGTTCAAGGTCCTGGGCTCGGTGCTGATCCTGGCCTTCGCCGAGGTCCTGAGCATCGGCCAGATGAGCTGGCTGACCTTCGCGGTCTGCCTGTGCTGGATGGGCGTGCTGGCGATGATCGCCCGCGAGCACGCCCGGGTGTCGGCAGCGCCGCTGCCCGCCTGAGCGTGTCGGCTCGTTCGCCAGCGCCTGCCGACGGTCGGGCGAGATGAACCTCGAGCGACTGGGACGGGCCAACACGCTCGGCTTCGCGCTGACCGGCGCGACCGTGATGATCGCCCAGCAGGTAGCGGGCAAGGCGACCCGCGACGCCCTGTTCCTGTCCCAGTTCGCGGTCGAGCACCTGCCCAAGGCGGTGATTGCCGGTGCGCTGGTCTCGCTGATCGGCGTGCTCAGCATGTCGCGTCTGCTGCCGCGCTTCGGCCCCGCGCGCATCGTGCCGGCCGCGTTCATGCTCAGCGCGATGCTGTTCGTTTTCGAGTGGGCGATCCTGGAGGCAACCCCGGGTGTCGCCGCGGTCGTGCTGTACCTGCACATGACCGGCCTGGGCGCAATCGTCATCAGCGGTTTCTGGTCGCTTGTCAGCGAGCGCTTCGACCCGCACAGCGCCAAGCCACGCATTGCCCGGATCGCCGCTGGCGCCGCCCTGGGCGGGGTGCTCGGCGGGCTGCTGGCCTACGCCGTCTCCGGCACCCTGGGCTTTCGCAGCATGCTGGTGCTGCTCGCGCTGCTCAACGTGGTGTGCGCGGCCGGCACCTTCCTGGTCGGCGGGCCACAGATTCAGGACGGGCGCCCCGGCAACGCCCCGGATCCATCCGGTCTGCGACTGATACGACGCAGTCGCTACCTGCGCAGCATGGCGTTGCTGTTGGCGATGATGGCGGTGGTCGCCGCGCTCCTCGATTACGCCCTGAAGTCCGAGGCCGCCGCTCACTTCGTGCAGCGCGAGGACTTCGTCGCCTTCTTCGCCGCGTTCTATGGCATCACCGGCGTGGTCAGCTTCCTGCTGCAGTCCATGCTCGGCCCGAAAGTCCTGCAGCGCTTCGGCATCGCGGCCACGCTCGCGGTCTCGCCCATCATCATCCTGCTCGGTGGCGTCGCCGGCAGCTTCTTCGCCTTCCTGTCGACCACCCTGTTCATGCGTGGCGCGCACACGGTGCTCGGCAACTCACTGTTCCGGTCCGGGTTCGAGCTGCTCTACGCACCCTTGTCGCCAATGGCCAAGCGGGCCACCAAGCCGGTGATAGACGTCGCCGCGGACCGGGTCGGGGACATCATCGGTGGCGGCGCGATTGCCCTGCTGGTCGCGGTCGCGCCGGGTCTGCCGACCGGGGTGCTGTTGTTGCTGACGGTACCCGTTGCGGGCCTGTGTCTGATCCTGGTCGGACGTCTGCACCGGGGCTACCTGGAACAGCTGGCGGGGACCTTGCGCAGCGGCGCGGTGAATCTGGCCGACCATGAGGTGATGGACGCCACCACCCGTCGGATCCTGGCCGAGACCAGCGCCGCGGCCGAGCGCTTGCGGGTCCTGGAACGCATCAAGCAGCTCAAACGCGAACGTGAAGGCACGGTCGACGACCCCGCCCCGCTGGTCGAGCTGCAGCTTGTGAGCGAGCCCACGGCTGGCGGCGATCCGCCCCCTTCGGAGTCAGCACCGGTGGCCGAGATCGTGGACTTCAGCGCCGACTTCAGCCACCACAGCCCGGAACTGCGGGAGATGACCCGATGCGTGGCCGATCTGAACTCCGGCGACGTGGCGCGGGTCCGAGCGGCCCTGCTCGGTGACGGTATGAGCGTGCGCATGGTGCCGTACGTGATCCCGCTGCTCGATCACCCGCAGCTCGCCGAGGACGCGCGCATGGAGCTGCGCTGGCTGGTCCCCAACATCATCGGTCAGCTGACCGATGCGCTGCTCGACCCCGACATGCCGCTGACCGTACGTCAGCGCATCCCCAGCGTGTTGGAGGTGAGCCACAACCCGCGGGTCATCCAGAGCCTCATCATCGGCATGAACGACGACGAGTTCGGGGTCCGCTACAGCTGTGCCCGGGCGCTGGCGCGGATGCGCGCGCGCAGCGAGCGGCTGCGTCTGGATCCCAACGTGATCTATGCCGCGGTCCGCCGGGAGCTTGGTGCCGACGAGAGCGCCTGGCAGACCCGTTCACTCGGCGCCGGCACCCACGGCGGCTTCGAGCAGGCCGACAGCACCTTCATCGAGGACGGACCGGGGCTCAGCCTGGACCACGTCTTCACCCTGCTCGGACTGATCCTGGATCGCGACGCCCTGCAGCTCTCCCTGCAGGCCCTGTCGAGCAACAACCGCAATCTGCGCGGCACCGCGCTCGAATACCTGGACAACGTGCTGCCCGAGGACGTGCGGCGCCAGCTCTGGGGCCACCTGGGCCTGCGCGTACGAGAGGACCGCGCCGAGCAGCGGCGCAGACCACGGGCCGACTGAGCACCTGCGACCCGTCACACCCGCCACTCGTGGCCGCCCCCCATCACGCGCTGGGATGGATCGTTGGGACCTGCTGGCTGGCGCCCACCCACCTGGATCCGGCCGCATGGATCTGGCGATGGATCCAGGCTAGGCTAGCCGCGCACATTGACGTTCCGTAACAATTCCAGACCACGGCCGCGCGTTCCGCGTTGGACCGCGGCACATGGGTCAATAACCGGGTTGAGGAGATGACACTGATGATGAAGCAGGTGGGCAGGGTCGCGCTCGGCGGCATCGCCGCATGGACGATGACGATGACGATGGGTGTGGCCTACGCGGACAGCCACAACAAGGGCGTGGTCGATGGGCCGCGCGTTCACTGGGACTACGCGTTGTGGGGCAAGCCGCGCGAGATCACCACCTATCTGACCAATCTGGAGAAGTGGCTGCCCGAGCAGACCGGTGGCAAGTTCACCCTGCAGCTGCACTGGGGCACACTGTCGAAGCCGCGCGCGATTCTCGACAACCTCAAGGCCGGCTCGTTCCAATCCGGCTCCTTCTGCGCCAGCTACTACCCCGGCAAGCTTTCCGCGCACACCGGTCTGGATCTGCCGTTCCTGCCGATCCACGGTCTGAAGATGCTCAAGGCCGTAACTCACGAGTACTACCAGCATCCGACCCTGCAAAAGGAGATGCGCAACTGGAACGCGCGCTTTTACATGTCCTCGCTGCTGCCGCTGTACGAGATCGTCGGCAAGGGCGAGAAGCCGACCTCGCTGGACGCTTTCAAGGGCATGCGCATCCGCGCCCTCGGCCAGCAGGGCAAGGCCATGGAGAAGCTCGGCGCCGTGCCGACCAGCGTCCCCGCCCCTGAGGTCTACACCTCGATGGACCGTGGTCTGCTCGACGCGGTGGGCTTTGCCTACTACGCGCACAAGTCCTATCGCACCTTCGAGCTGGGCAACTGGTTCACCAGCGGTCTGTCGCTGGGCTCGATCGCCTGTGGCTCGATGTTCAATCTGGACGACTGGGCGGCGCTGCCACCGCAGTATCAGAAGCTGCTCAACGACTTCGTCGAATCAGACCTCGGCTATCCGGATCACATCGCCGCCCTCGACGCCGCCGATAAGACGGTGCCGGGTGAATTCGTCAAGGCCGGGCTGACCGAGTGGAAGGTCAATCCGACCGAGCGCGCCGAGTTCGTGAAGATGGGTGGTGAGCCGGTCTGGAAGGACTGGGCCGAGGAGATGAGCAAGCAGGGCTACAACGGCCAGGAGCTGCTCGATGCGATCCTCTCCGCCATCGAGAAGCACAAGGGGCTCGCCGAGTAACAGCCCAGACCATGGGCTGACCATCGGCCACCTTCCGACCGGGCCCGTCACCGCGCGTCAGGGTGACGGGCTCCCCTTCCTCACGATTTTCCGGGTCTGTTCCCGTACCGTTCAGGAGTACGTCGCATGGTGCTGCCTGTCAGCAACACGTTCTTTGCGCGTATCGATCGGGGCTACCACCTGATCGAAGCGGCGCTGAACTATGTCGCCGCGGCATTTCTGTTCTCACTGATGTTGCTGGCCTGCGCCGAGGTCTTCATGCGCAAGGTCTTCAACTCACCGATTCATGGTCAGGCTGATCTGGTGGAGATCATGATCCCGACCATGGGCTTTTTCGGCCTGGCCTACTGCCAGCGACTGGCCGGTCATGTGCGCATGGAGCTGTTCATCCATCGGCTCAAGGGACGGGCCCTGTGGATCTTCGAATTCCTCGGCAACCTCGCCACCATCCTCATCGTCAGCGTGATGATCTGGGGCACCTGGCAGAACTTCCTCAACGCCTATCAGATCGGTGACACCTCGATGGACGCGCAGCTGCCGGTCTGGCCACCCAAGCTGATCATCACGGTCGGCTTCTGCCTGTTGCTGATCCGCTGTCTGATCGCCTTTGTCGGCTATCTGCGTCTGATCCGCTATCCGGACGCCGAGCCCATCGGCGTGCCGATCAGCCCGACCGTCGAGGACCTCGCCCAGAGCGAGGCCGAGGCCGCGCGTGATGCGATCAAGGACGAGGACGAGGAGGTGGCACGATGATCATCGAGCCTATCACCATCGGCCTCATCGGCCTGTGTCTGCTGGTCGTGCTGGTCGTCATCGGCATGCACGTCGCCTACGCCGGCGCCCTGGTCGGACTCATCGGCATCGTCATCACAATCGGTGCCCGACGCGTTCGTGAAGGCGACTTCTGGGACATCATCGAGAAGGGCTGGGCACCGGGTCTGGCCAACGCCGGCACCATTCCCTTCTCGGAGCTCGCGCACTACTCGCTGTCGGTGCTGCCGATGTTCATCC
>JAGRHX010000254.1 GCA_020444775.1 Gammaproteobacteria bacterium | reverse complement strand
GACGCATCGTGCTGGGCGCAGGCGTCGGCTGGCTGGCTGAGGAGTTCCAGGCCTTGCAGGCGCCCGATTTTGCCAGCCGCGGAAAGGTGACCGACGAATACCTGGAGATCGTCAAGCGGATCTGCGCGGGGGGCGAGGTCGGCTTCGAGGGCGAGCACTATCGATTCGATACGCTGCATGCCCGTCCCGCGTCGGTGCAGCGGCCGCACCCGCCGATTGTCATCGGCGGCACCAGCAATGCCGCCTTGCGTCGGGTCGTGCGGCTCGGCGATGGCTGGTTGAGCGCGGCCCTCAGCGCCGAGCGTCACGCGGAGCGGCTTGCCAGGTTGCGCGAGCTGTGCGTGCAGGCCGGACGCGATTACGAGGCCCTGCAGCTTCACCATAAGCTGTTCATCAACATCGGTGAGGCGCGGCAGAGCGTCAGCGGCGGCCGTGAGCCCGGCACCGGCAGTCGTGCCCGGATCGTCGATGATTTGAAGGCGATGGCCGATCTGGGCGTGGGCAGCATCATCGTCCGCTACATCGGTGAGGACACCGAGCGTCAGCGTGAGCAGCTCGAATGCTTTGCCGGTGAGATCGCGCCGCGGGTCTGAGCCGGGAGCCATTGCTCGGGTAGTGTGCTGCCGGCGTCTGGCCTGCCGGGTGCTTGCCCGCGTTGCTCAGCGCCGCGGTGCTTCGAGCCAGGCGACGACACCGCCGGCGAGCAACCCGAACAGATGACCCTCCCAGGAGGTCGGACCCGAGACCGGCAGCACACCGAGAATCAGACCGCCGTACAGGAGCAGCGCCACGCCGGCGATCAACATGCTGAGCAGCTCGCGTCGGAACAACGCGCAGCCGAGCAGGTAGCCGAAATAGCCGAAGATCAGACCGCTCGCGCCGACGTGCGAGCCGGGTCTGCCGATCAGCCAGACGCCCAGTCCGCCGAGCACCGCGACCACCACCGTGACCTGGACGAAGCTGCGTCGGCCGTGCGCCGCGACCAGCACGCCCAACACCAGCAGCGGCATGCTGTTGACCAGCGCATGACCGAGGCTGGCATGCAGCAGCGGCGCGAACGGGATGCCGACAAGACCGTCGAGGGTCCTGGGGACGATGCCGAAGCGGCCGAGGCCATGACCGAGCAGCAGGTTGACGATCTCGACCAACCAGATGATCGCCAGCAGCATGAGCACCGGACGGACCCGTTCGCTCGAGCGCTCACGCCAATTCGCGTGCATCCATCCGCCCGTGTTTCGGTGCTGTCAATTGTTTCGGTGCTGTCAATTGTTTCGGCGCTGTGAATCGGGTCCGGGATTTCGGAGGGGATCTGGAGACGGGCAGTCGAGCCGTGACCGTCACCCCCGCGCCAGTCGCCGGTGCGGGGGCGACGCTGCTCGGTCGATGCTCAGTCGGCCGCCTCGCTTTCGAAGAAGCTCGCCGCGTAGCTACCACGACGCTGCATGTTGGCGATGAACTCCTCGGCGAAGTTCTCGGGCACCGAACCGGTGACCAGCGGCGTGGACAGCAAGGTGTCGCTCCAAGCGCGAACCTTGGGAAACGCGTCCAACATGCCTGTCTTCAGTCTGGCATCGACGAACGCCAGGCGCTGCAGGAACGGCGCGTAGGCGGCATCCACCAGCGACAGCTTGTCGTCGTTGAAGTATGGGCCCGGGCCCTCGCGTTCGGTCTGCAGCGCGGTCTCCAGCTTGCCGATGGTCTTTGGCGCCGCTTCCAGCTTGGCGTCGAGGGCGGCCTTGTCGGGCACGTAGTAGAGGTTCACCGCCGCCGAGAAGTCCGGCACGAAATCGGTCCAGGCCCGGTTACGCGCGCGTTTGAGCGGGTCGGCCGGATGCAGCCTGGGCTCGATCTGCTCGTCCAGATACTCGGCGATGGCGTTGGATTCGAACAGTGGCTGTCCGTCCACGGACAGCACCGGCACCTTGCCGTGAGGCGAGATCTTCAAGAACCAGTCGGGCTTGTCGCGAAGGTTGATGTAGTCGACGTCGAATTCCACGGATTTAGCACGCAAGACGATCACGGCGCGCTGCACCCAGGGTCAAGTGACCGAGCTGACGAGGTGATATTTGGGCATGTTCGTTTCCTCATGGCCTGCACGTATGAACACGGGTGTGGATACGCGTCGCTCGACATTAGGCCCAGGTCGGTGGCTTGTCAAAGCGACCGGGGCCCCGCTTCGGCCCGGCCGACGGGCCGCTCAGGCGCCGCCATCGTCCGCTGGTGGTGGGGTTGAGGTCGTACCGCGTAGCGCGCGGTCGGCGTCGGCAATCAGGTCGACCAAGGTGACGCTGCTGCGGCCGCGTGCCGCCGCGAGCTTGCCGGGCTCGTGGAGCGTGGCGGCACCGATCGAGGTCCGGTCGTGTACCGCTATGCCGGCGCTGAGGGTGACCGACATCAGACCCGAATCGGTGCGGATAGGGTAGCGTGCGATGCGCTCGCGGACCCGTTCGGCAACCTTGCGCGCATCGTCCAGTCCGGTACCGGGCAGCAACAGCGCGAACGATTTCCGGTCGTAGCGTGCCAACAGATCATGCTGGTCGACCTCGGCATGGATGCGACTTGCGAGCGCACCCAGCAATTCGCCGAGCGATGCTTCATCGTCGCCCTGGCCCAGCCGGGCGAATTCGTCGATCTCGAAAAGGGCCAGACCGATGGCCTGGCCCTGCCGGTCGCTGTCGAGCAGCAGCCGCTGGCCGTCACGTTCGAAGCCGGCCCGATCGAGCAGGCCGGTCTCGGGATCAGTGCGCGGCGACGGCTCACGCGGCATGATCGGCCGCATGAGCCGGATGCCCACCACGAAGGCGGCGACGGTGATGAGCACCGTGACCACCAGGGCGATCAGCAGGGCCTGATGCAGGCTTTCGCGCAGACCGCCCACAAAGCGCGAATCCGGCACGAACACACCCATCAGCCAGGGCCAGCGGGCCTGGTCCAGGAACGGTCTGAACGTCCCGACATAGGCCACGTTCGACGATTCGAAACGTACCTGGGCGGGATGGGCGAGCTTCTCCACCTCCAGACCTTCACGTTCGAACTGCGTCAGCGCGTCACGGGTCTGCGAATCCAGCTGCTGCATGCGTGGCAGCGCCAGCACGTCGCCACGAGCGAGCGGTTGCAGGGCCCTGAAGCTCGGATGCGCGATCACCGAGCCGTTGCGATGCACGATCACGGCGTCGCCGTCGACGTTCAGCTCCTGGGTCGCCAGGAAGCGTGACAGGGCGCTGAGCTCGACGTCCGCGCCCAGCACCGCGCGCAGCGTGCCGTCGCGGGCATACAGCGGTGTGGCGACGGTAAGACCGGGCATCCTCGATGTATGGAACACGTAGGGGTCGGTCCAGGTCAGCCCGCCCCGCAGCAGGGCGTCGCGGTACCAGGGGCGTAGACGCGCGTCGAAGGCGTCCTGCGGATCTTCGCCGCGGCGGGTGATCGCGAGCGCTGAATCGCGCCAGTGCAGGCTGACCCGACGCGGCGTACCGCTTTCGGGTCGCGCGCTCATGATGTGCTTGTAGAAGAAGCCGCTGTTACCGCCGTGGGCTGCTGTTCCGGTGCGCTTGAGGAACTGGAAGCCGCCGTCGGGGGTGGCCAGGAACATCGCATCGAGCTGTGGTACGTGCTGCAGCTGCTGGATGAACAGGTTCTCCAGTCTGG
>JAGRHX010000253.1 GCA_020444775.1 Gammaproteobacteria bacterium | reverse complement strand
GCAAGGTGCAGAAGTTCGTGCTGCGTGGTTCGAAAGCGGCGATCACACGCCAGTGAGCATTTGATCGCCGTTGTCGAAGAACAGGTCGGGCGTGGCCCTCAGGGCTGCGCCAGCACCTTGTCCAGCACCGGCAGCAGATAGCGGGCGAACAGCTCGGGGTTCTCCGACATCGGGAAATGCCCCATCTGCTTCATGACCTCGAAATGGGTGGCGCCGATCTGCTCGGCCAGCTCCCGCCCCATCTCCGGCGTGGCCGAGGGGTCGTATTCGCCGCTGAGCAGATAGACCGGGCAACGTCGGGTGTCGATACCGGAGACGCCACCGTTGCGCAGGTCACCGTCCTCGAAGTAGTAGGCCAGATCGCCCATGAAGATGCCCGGCCCGCCCTGCATGTAGTGCCACATGGTCTCCCAGCGCTCACTGGCGGGCGACTGCGGCGCCATCACACCGTTCATCAGCGCGCCGGCGATCTGGCCGCCGTGCACGTCGGGCCGGTGCAGGACCATGCGACTGCCCGGTTCGACATTGCCGGTGCGATCCTCGGCGTACAGGGCCGATTGCAGCCCGATCACCGCACGCAACCGTTCGGCGTGGCGCAGCGCCAGATGCAGCACCACCCGTCCGCCTATGGAGCAGCCCATCACCACCGGATCACGCAGCTCCAGCGCGTCGATGACCGCCATCACCGTGTTCACGTAGCGGTCGGTGCTCAGCTCGTAGACCGTCTGCTCGAAGCCGGCGGGCGGCGATGATTTTCCGTGCCAGGGTAGATCGAAGGCAATGACTCGAAACCGCTCGGTCACGCGTGGGTCGTTGAGGATGGCGCGAAACTGTCGCGCATCCGCGCCCGCGGTGTGCAGACACAGCAACGGCACCCCGCTACCGGCCTCCTCGAAGTACACCCGACAGGCCTGCCCCTCGATGGCGAGGTTCAGATAACGACCGACGATCGGCTCCAGATAAGGCGTTGTTGGCGGTTCCACGACAGCCGCATCGCAGCGCGCGGCGGGCGTGAACAGCATCTCCAGCATCAGCAGATTCTGATGGTAGGCAAGCAGGTCCCCGCTCACCTCCAGATGACCACAACGACGCATGGTCGAGAGTGCCTGGAAGCCCGGTGCGGGCGCGGCGCTCTGGTGCTCGAGCCAGGCCTGCTCGCTGGCGCTCAGCACCACATCGGCCGCGCTCGTACCCGGCCGATCGCTGACCTGCACCCCATCAGGTGCGATGGTCAGGTGCTCGCTGCGCGTACCGATGCGCACCTCGACGCGCAACGTTCGGTGCGAGAGGTGTCGATTCAAGGCGGCGCTCGTGTCGCCGCGCCGGGTCAGGAGCTCGAACATGCGGGGTACCTCGATTTCTGCCGGATCTTGACCGTGCGGCTCGCGATCACGCAACTTTGCCGGCGGGCGTGAATGGCCCGTCAACATAACCAGGAGCGTGCGTCATGCGATTCTCCCCGCGGTTCAAGGATCAGGTCGCCATCGTCACCGGCGCGGCGAACGGCATCGGTCGCGCGACCGTCGAGATCATCGCCGCCGAGGGCGGCATACCGGTCGCGGTCGATCTGCAGACCGAGGCCCTCGACGGCTTCGTACGCGAGGTCGAGGCCGCCGGCGGACGGGCCCATGCCCACGCCGCCAATGCCTTGAACGAGAGCGAGGTCCAGGCGGTGGTCGAAGCCACGCTCCGCGATCTGGGCCGGGTCGACGTGTTGGTCAACGCGGTCGGTGGCAGCACCGTGATCGCCGATGCCAGCGCCGGGATCGACGCGCTGAGCCTGGGCGACTGGCAGAAGCTGCTGGACTTCAACCTGACCGGCACCTTCTTGTTCTGCCATCACGTCGTGCCGATCATGAAACGCCAGCGCTCGGGACGGATCGTCAATCTGTCCTCGATTGCCGGCCGCGGCCTGAGCGCCAGCAGCAGCGCCGCCTATGCCGCCGCCAAGGGCGGGATCATCGCCTTGACCCGCAAGCTGTCGCTGGAGCTCGGTCCCTTCGGTATCACCTGCAACGCGATCGCGCCGTGCATGACCCTGTCCGAGCGCATCGCGCCGATCTGGGAGCGGCGCAGCGAGGCACAGAAGGCCGAGGTGCTGTCGCTGATTCCGCTCGGCCGTCTGCCCAGCGCCGAGGAGCAGGCCCGGGTGGTGTGCTTCCTCGCCTCATCGGACGCGGACTTCGTCACCGGGCAGACCATCGACGTGAATGGCGGGCACCGCTAGCGCCCGACGGCCATCGGATTGCCAGCGCCGCGGTGACCGAGCGGCCCACGTGCCTCAGTGGGTGCGCTCACCCTCGATGGTGATCCGGTGCATCACACGTCGCTTACCGTTGTAGTCGTTGATCGCCAGGTGCAGCACGCAGCGATTGTCCCACAGCGCCAACGAGCCCGGCGCCCAGTGAAAACGGCAGGTGAACTCCGGACGCGTCGCGTGTTGCATCAGGTAGGAGAGCAGCGGACGGCTCTCCGCCTCGGTCATGCCGTCGATGTAACGGGTGATACCTTCGTAGCTGATGTACAACGCGTCGCGCCCGGTTTCCGGATGACGGCGCACCAGCGGGTGCACGGCCGGCTCGGCCGGCTTGTCCGGCTCGGTGGGTCGCATGCTCGATGCACGCTTCTTCTGCTTGTCGTAGAGGCTGACGGTGCGCAGATCCTTGATCATCGACTGCATGCCTTCGGACAGGCTCTCGAAGGCCAGATAGAGATTCGAGAACAAGGTGTCGCCACCGGCCGCCGGCACCTCCTTGGCATACAGCATGGTCGCGCGTGCCGGGGTGGGAGTGAACATCTGATCGGTGTGCCAGTTGCCGCCGAAGGTGTGGACGTCGTCCTCCTTCTTGACGATCTCGATGATCCCGGGGTGGTCCGGCAGACAGGGCATGTGTGGATGCAGATGCACCGTGCCCCAGCGCCGGGCCAGAGCAAGCTGCTGGTCGGGGGTGATGTCCTGGTCGCGGAAGAAGATGGCGCCGTGGTCGAGAAGCGCTTTGTTGATCTCGGCGAAGGTCTGGTCGTCCAGTCCCGCGGCCAGGTCCACGCCGTGCACCTCGGCGCCCATGGCGCCAGCGATCGGTCGAATGTCCAGCGGTTGATTGCGCATGCCGTTACCCTCCAGTGGATGCACGAGTGCGAACCCAGCCGTTCCAGCCGGCCGGCTCTCATCGATTCGAGTATGAGATAGAACGGCGCGTCGGGCGAGCCCCGGCAGGCGGGTACGAGCCGCTGCACGCCATCCCGGTCACCGTCGGCGTGGATCGGAGCAGCGTCCCCTCAGCCGGCGATCGGGGCCAGCTGACGATAGAAGTACGCGGTCGCGCATGGTGTCCCGTCTGGCATCAACGCGTAGTCCGGTATCACCCCGCAGCGTTGCCAGCCCAGCCGCGTATAGAGCCGCTCGGCATCGCTGCCGGGCACCGTGTCGAGCACCAGCAAGCGCCGCCCACGGTCACATGCCAGACGTTCGGCTGCCTCTATCAGCGCGCCGCCCAGACCACGGCGTCGGGCCCGTCTGTGCACCAGCAGCTTGGCGACGTCGGCACGATGCGGCTGGTTCTCGGGAAGATCGAGTATCAGTTGCACGCTACCGGCGATACCGTCCTCGTCCTCGCCGACCAGCAGGGCCGTGTGGCCCTGTCCGACCCGCTCCGCGACCCGTTGCCAGAAGGCGGTGGCCTTCTCCAGGCTCAACGGATGCATGAAGCTGACCGAAGCCCCCCCTGCCACGCAATCGATCAACAACCCGGACAGCTCCTCGACCTGCGCCGTCTCCAGTCGCTGCAGATGGCGGATGCGAAAACCGACCTCGCTGACTGATGCCGTCATCTCATCGGTCCTCAAGAGTGGACAGTGGCAGGCAGCTCTGCCCACTGAGTATCACCGCGTAGCGCGCGGCCCGACGTGAAGGGTTGTAGAAGCTGACCGCTTGATCGAGCTCTAAAGCCAGGCAGTCCCCGGTAGCGAGCCGATAACAGTCCTCACCCTGACCTATCTCCATCTGTCCGGCCAGCATCCAGATCTGTTGATGGATACGAACGCTTCTGGGGGCAGCTTCATACGCAAGCCGCGCCGATGGCGGGAACTCCACCTCGACGATCTGGACCGGCACGTCCGGTCCGGTCGGCGAGACGTTGCGACGCAAGTAGCCGGACTGCGGATCCTGCCAGCTGGTCTGGTCACGGCGCCGTGCAAGTGGCAATGGCAATCGCTGAGGGTCCTCGAACAGCGAGGCCAGGGAGACGTCCAGGGACGCGGACAGCTTCTCGAGCAGCACCGCGGTCGGACTCGTTGCCGCCCGTTCGACCAGGGAGATCATCGAGCGACTGACACCGGAGCGCGCCGCAAGGGCCTCGAGCGACAGCCCGCGTGCCCTGCGCAAGGCTCGTAGCCGCGCTCCGACTCGCTCGTTGACCGTATCGGCCGGCCTCCCAGCGGCGACGCCCTGCCGGATCGGATTCTCACATTCATCCATCTTCATGGACAAACCTTCCAATATATTGGATATGGAATCAAGCCTCCGGGTCGGCGTGTGCCAATGCCGGCAAAGTCTCCTCGCGCAGCATGGTTTCAATCCGTGCTGCCATCACCGCCTTGCTGAACAGATAGCCCTGTGCCTCGTCGCACTGCAGCCCCGCCAGATACGCCAGTTGCTCGGCGGTCTCGACGCCTTCGGCAACCACCTTCAGGCCCAGACGATGACTCATCAGCACGATCGCCGCGACGATTGCCTGATTGTCCTCGTCCTCGGACAGGTTCTGGACGAAGGATCGGTCGACCTTGAGCGTGTCGATGGGCAGATGCTTGAGGCGGCTGAGCGAGGAGTAGCCGGTGCCGAAATCGTCGATGGCAATGTCGATCCCCATCTGCCGAAGCTGCTCCAGCCGCCGCACCACCGCAGGCCCCGAGAGCAGCACGCTCTCGGTCACCTCGAGCTGCAGCTCGATCTGCGCCTCGCCGGTTCGCCGTTGGCCCGGATCGGCTCGCAGCCGATCGATCAGACGGTCACTCATGAGTTGCCGGCCCGATAGATTCACCGCGAGGCGGATCAGGCGCAGCCCGGCCGTCTGCCAGCGCCGGGCGTCTGCCAGGGACTCACCGAGCACCCATTCGCCGATGGGATTGATGAGACC
This sequence comes from Gammaproteobacteria bacterium, assembly GCA_020444775.1. The sequence continues at coordinate 3,546 of JAGRHX010000253.1, read as the reverse complement.
GCTTTCCTCGGCGATCTCGATGAAGTGTCCGGGTGAGAGCAGCCCCCGGGTCGGATGCTGCCAACGCAGCAAGGCCTCCACCCCCACCAACCTGCCGCTGGCGACATCGAACTGGGGCTGATAGTGGACGATGAGCTCGTCACGCTCCAGGGCGTGCCGCAGGTCACGCTCCAGCAAGAAGCGCTCCTGAGCGTGACTGGTGAGCTCGCTGGTGTAGAAACGATAGATGTTGCGACCGCCCGCTTTGGCTCTATACATCGCGGTATCCGCCGCCTTGGTCAGATCCGCGGCGCTGGACGCATCATCGGGGAACAGGCTGATGCCGATGCTCGCGCTGATCACCACGTCGCCCGACGCCAGCGGTACCGGGCTGGCCAGGGCCTCGAGCAGCTTGCGTGCGATGGCCGCGGCATCCTCGGCCCGCCCGACATCCTCGACGATGATCGTGAACTCATCGCCGCCGAACCGCGCCACAAGGCAATCCTGCCCGAACACCTGGTTGACCCGGTGCGCCGCCTCAACCAGAAGCATGTCGCCCACCGGATGCCCGAACGTGTCGTTGACATGTTTGAAATCGTCGAGGTCGATGATCATCATCATCACCTCCTCGCCGCCCTTGCGCGCCACAAGTTCATTCAGCTGCGCCTGCACCTGATCGGAGAAATGGCTGCGATTGGCCAGTTTGGTCAGCCCGTCATAACGGGCCATAAAGCTGATGCGCTCATGCGCGCGCACGCGTTCGGTAATGTCTTCGAGCATGACCACCGAAAAACCCTGCCGCGAGGAGATGGTCGCTTCGCAATGCCGCCCATCAGCCAGCGCCAGCACCAGCTTTTCGTGGCGCATATCCTGCACCTCGTCGAGCAGCAATTGCGCCGCCTGACGGTCAAAGGCGCCCGATTGCAGCCCGCTTTCAATCAGATCGGTGAATGGCCGCCCCACATAATCGGTGCGCGAGCCGCCAAAAAAGGTTTTCACCACCTGCGCATTGAGCACGGTGATGATCCCGTTCTTGTCCACCATGCACAACCCGTGCGGCATGATGGCAAGGGCGGTGTCCAGTTCAGCGGCAAGCCGCGTCGCCTCTATGCGCCCGTGCACGGCGTTGAGCAGAATGGCCCTGACGTCGCCTGCGAGCTTCCTGAAACTTGCCGACAGCAAAACCAAAAGCGCCGCTAAAACCCAATGATAGGCATCGCCCCCGATGAACAGCCCCAGCGCCACCGGTCCGGTCGCAAACAGCGCCTGCAGACCGATGAGCCGGTCAAGCCCGAAATTGCGCGCCACGATCCCCACCAGCGCCGAAGCGGTCATCGACACGCTGATCAGTTCGGAGAAATTATCATCCACCACGACAAGGCTGACAAAACACCAGGAGCCGTAAACCAGCGCGGCGGCGACCCCGCCAATGGTCACCCGGCCTTCCCAGTATTCAGCGGCGTCGGCGTCTTCGGGCCCGATATCGGCGTTCATGAAGGCGCGCATGTCCCAATAGCGCAGCATGCCGACCACGAAAAACAGCGCCGAAATTGCCCAAAGCGCCACGGAATCGGTCTTGAAGGCGGCTGTGCCCGAAGCAATCATGCTCGCGAAAACGCCAAAAAGCAGCCCGGCCCGGTCCTTGTAGACCGAGCGGACGATCGACACATAGTCGACAACCGGCATATGAGTTCGGGCTGATTTGAACACGTTTTCCACCACCTGCGAGGTTTGAGTGTGCGCCCAAGCGGTTAAGAACGCTTTGAAATGGCGGAATGTGCCATATTTTCTTGCCCGACTTCTCCTTTAGGTTAACAATTGGCTACCAGGCTCCGGCTTGACTTCCCGCGCCTCAAATACCACCACTATAAAAAGCTGACAAAATCAGCGCATTTTTCAGGTCTTTACCGCCCTTAAGCCCGGGCTGCTCGCACGAGTTGTAAAAACATGCGTCAGGACATTCACAACTCAAACGTCCCCTCAATCTGCCGGGAATGCGAGGCCCGCCATAACGGGATTTGCGGCGCTTTGAACGAAGAAGAGCTGCAGCAAATCGCCAAGCACACCCGTCAGGTCGTGCATGCCGAGGGCGATGAACTCATGTCAGAATCCGAGCCGGTGGAGTATTACGCCAACGTCATGCGCGGCGCGATCAAGCTCTCCAAAATGCTCGCCGATGGCCGCCAGCAGGTGGTGGGACTGCAATTCGCGCCCGATTTTCTGGGCCGCCCGTTTGCCCGCGAAAGCCGGTTGACCGCCGAGGCCGCCTCCGAAACCAAGCTCTGCCATATTCCCAAGCCCGCCTTTGAGGCCATGCTCAAGCAGAACGCCCAGCTCGAACACCGCCTGTTCGACCAGACACTGCGCGAACTCGATGAAGCGCGTGACTGGATGCTGACATTGGGACGCAAAACCGCTTCGGAAAAACTGGCGAGCTTTTTGCTGCTCATCGCCACCCATATCAATCCGGTCCGCGATGAAAATTCCAATCGCGCCGTGTTCGACCTGCCGCTCACGCGCGCCGACATCGCCGATTTTCTGGGGCTGACGATTGAAACCGTGTCGCGCCAATTGACCAAATTGCGCAGCGCCGGGGTCATCGAGGTGACCAATAACCGCCACGTCGTCATTCCCGATCTGGAGCGTTTAAGCGCCCGCTGCGGCTAGTGCTTGACCTGCTGGCGCAATAAATTCGCCAATTGCGTCTCGAACGCGATATGCCGCCTGAGGCTTTCAAAAAACCCCCGCAGCATATAGCCGATCGTGTCCGCGCCGGGCACTTCGTCGCCCCGCCCCACCTGCATGAGGGCCTCAATCAGCTCTTCGGCGAAACAGATGTCGCCCGCATGGTCGAGTTTGAGATGCGCCAGCGCGGTGCGCGCGTCGAGCACCATATTGCCCATCTCCTCAACGGCGGGGAAAAGCTGGTCTTCCTCAATGCGGTGCGCCCGCGCCATCAAGGGGCCCAATGCCCGCGCGATATAAATGCATGATTGGCGGTCGACGCCATGGGGCAGGGAATCGGCAATGTCTTCAAGCCGGTCGCACAGCTTCAGCTGATCGTGACGGACCTGTTCATATTGCTCGAGAATTTCAAGCGTTGAGTAAGCGGCCATTGAGCTTGCACCTCGTCCAAAAGCCCGCTCATATAAGCCATCCACGCGTGATTTGCGCCTTGACTTAAGTCAAAGCAAATAGGCACCGCGCCACATAGATTGCGCACGATCCACAACGCTGGGCGCCGTGTGACTGAGCGGGCCCATCGCGCGCGGGTTTCGATATATCTGAGGTCTCACCCGGGGGTAGATAATGAGACATATGAGCGCGACGATTGTGCTCGCGGGCACCAGCTTTCTCGCACTGGTTGCGGCCCTGTTCGCTCAGGACACCGCTTTCCGCATGCATTCCGTGGTCCTGCTGCTCACATTGGGCATCGCAACCATCGTCATGGCCCGCCGCATCGATTTTTCCGGCGCAGCCGCCAAACCCGACACATCTGGTTATATGGACGGGCCGGTGCGGGCAGGTGTCATTCTCACCATGTTCTGGGGCGTTGTCGGCTTTCTC
>JAGRHX010000252.1 GCA_020444775.1 Gammaproteobacteria bacterium | reverse complement strand
TCCCAGCTGAGCTATGGCCCCGTCAGGAAGCGACGCATGTTATAGATGTCCTGGCGTGCCAGTCAAGCCTTCGACGTATCGTTTTCGAAGGCCGCGATAGCACGCTCGATCCGCTCCAGGGTGCGTTCGCGGCCGACCAGTCGCAGCGTCTCGCCGATGCCCGGTGAGGCCGCGCTGCCGGTCAGCGCGATCCGTAGTGGCTGGGCCACCTCACCTAGCTTTACGCCGCCGGCTTCGGCGGTCTGCTCGACCGCCGCGGCCAGAGGCTCGTCCGCCCAGTGGGGCAGTTCGCTGAGACGCTCGCGCAGCGAGCGAAGCAGAGCAGTGGACTGGCTCTTGACGTGCTTCTTGACCGCCTTGGGCTCGAAGCCCTGCGGCTCGCGAAATGCAAACAAGCTCTTGTCCGCCATCTCGGTCAGGGTTCGGGCCCGCTCGCGCAGCGCGTCGGCGACCTGCGCGGCGAACGCCGGATCCGTGTCTTCGAGCCCCCGCGCGCGCAGCTGATGACACAGCTCGTTGCCGATGAGCGGCGCGGGTGCGGTCTTGATGTAGTGCTGATTGACCCAGCCGAGCTTGTCGTAGTCGAACATGGACGGCCCCTTGTTGACGTCGACGATGTCGAACAGCTCGACGAGCTCCGCGCGCGAGAAGATTTCCTGGTCACCATGCGACCAGCCGAGTCGTGCCAGATAGTTGATCAGCGCGTCCGGCAGGTAGCCCTCCTCGCGGAATTGGGTGACGGCAACAGCGCCGTGGCGTTTGGACAGTTTCTTGCCATCGGCGCCATGGATCATCGGAACGTGGGCGAACACCGGCAGCGGCGCGCCGAAGGCTTCGAACATGTGGATCTGACGGGGCGTGTTGTTCAGATGATCATCGCCCCGGATCACGTGACTGATGCGCATCTCGATGTCGTCGACCACTACCGTGAAGTTGTAGGTCGGGGTGCCGTCGGGTCGGGCGATGACCAGATCGTCGAGCTCGTCGTTGGAGAAGGTTACGTCGCCCTGGACCTGGTCGTGCACGACCACCTGGCCACCAATCGGGCTCTTGAAGCGCACCACCGGATCCACGCCCGGCCTCGGCTCGACCCGGTCCCGGCAGCGTCCGTCGTAGCGTGGCTTCTCCCCGCGGGCACGCTGCGCCTCGCGCATCGCGTCCAGCTCCTCGCGTGTGCAGTAGCAGTGGTAGGCCTTGTCCTCGTCCAGCAGCCGCTGGACGTGCTCTCGATAACGGTCGAATCGCCGGGTCTGATAGAAGGGACCCTCGTCCGCATCCAGACCCAGCCAGGACATTCCCTCGAGAATGGCCTGGACCGCCGCGTCGGTCGACCGTTCGCGATCGGTGTCCTCGATACGCAGCACGAACTGGCCAGCGTAGCGGCGCGCGTAGAGCCAGCAGAACAACGCGGTGCGGGCGCCGCCCACGTGCAGATAGCCGGTGGGGCTGGGGGCGAAGCGGGTGCGTACGGTCATGACGAGCCTTCGAATCGGGATGGGCGGTCGTACCGGGTCTCGGCGTCGGGCCCGCTCCAGGCTGCTGACGCGAAGAAACTGTCGAGTACGAATTGACCCCGGGATCGTACGGCCATTAAACTTGATTGTCTCGGGCGATTAGCTCAGTGGGAGAGCACTGTCTTCACACGGCAGGGGTCGCTGGTTCGAACCCAGCATCGCCCACCACCTCGCTTTGCACATCACAATCAGCTTCAACTGCTCAATGGTCCGGACTTGGGTCGGGTCCTGTGTCCCACCAAGCGCCTATGGCCGATGTGGCACCATTTCGCACACCTCATCATCGCCCCTCGCCGCGTCCGCAGGCCCGGCTCCAATCTCTGGATGACCGCCGGCTGCATCGCTGCTTCCGCCTGTCCGGAGTCGTTCGGGGCATGCCTCGATGTCACCTTTGACCCGAGGATAGGTGTCTTGTGATCGACTGCCGCAGACAGCAGGCTGCGCACAATCGTTTGCCGCGGCGCCAGGTGGCGTTTCGAACATCACGCCGCCTCCTTCGCGGGTGCCCGGCGCGCAAGCAGGACTGAGAGACAAGCCAGGCCGATGACCGCTTCCAGCGATGCCGCCTGGACGAGGCCGGCGGCTGGCACGCCGTCGAATGCCATGCTGCTGAAGCGCGAGGCGGCGTAGGAGAGGTAGATCAGCGCCGCCAGGGCCATGGCTGTGTCGGTGAGCCTGCCGACGAAGATCGCGCCGACCATGAACAGACCCGTAACCAGCAGCATGCCAGCCGGCGCCTTGAGCTCGTTGAGCAGGTTGACGTTGGCGTCGAGTTCGATCTTGTTGGCGGCATAGAACTCGACCGGCGCGGCGAGGATCAAGAAGCCGACCAGAACCAACATCGCACCCGCCACGAACAGAAGCGCATTCTGGAACAGTGCAAGTCTCGTCTTCACATCGGTTCTCCAAGGCAAGGAAAGAGGGACGGGGACGGGTGATGCGAAGAGGTGTGCCTCAGGCGCGTTGCTGCATGCCGCTGCGGTTCCAGGCACCGGTCGCCGTGATCTTGCGGACGTACTCGTCGAAGTCAGTCGCCGGGCGACCGAGCGCTTCCTGTACACCCGTGGTGGGTTTCGAGTTGCGACCGTCGAAGACCACGCTGAAGAGCTCGCGCATCAACCACAGCAGAGCCTCGGGTGTGCCCTGTGAACGCAGCTCTTCGATGAAGTCCTCGAGTGGGATCTGTGTGTAGCCAATCGGGTAGCCGGTTGCCTTCGAGATTGCCGAGGTGCACTCGGCGAAGGTCATCGATCGCGGGCCGCTGACCTCGAACACGCGGTTGCGCAGCTCGGGACGGGTCAGCGTGGCGACCGCGACCGCCGCTATGTCGTCGACGTCAATGAAGGGCTCCACGGTGTTGCCGGCGGGCAGTCTCAGCTCTCCGCCGAGGATCCCCTCGATCATGAAGTTCTCGCTGAAGTTCTGCATGAACCAGCTGGCACGGACGATGTTCCAGGCGAGCCCGCTTTCTTCGACCACAATCTCGGCGCGGCGGGCGCCGTCTTCGCCGCGGCCAGACAACAGCACCAGATGTTCCAGGCCGAGCTCGGCGGCCAGCGCGACGAAATCACGAAGGGTCTGCTCGGCGGTCGGGACAGCGAGGTCGGGTTGAAAGGTGATGTAGGCGGCCCGGGTTCCGGATAGCGCGTGATGCCAGGTGCCCTGGTCCTCCCAGTCGAAGACCGGAGTGGTCGAGCGCGAGACCGCGCGGGTGGCGTGGCCCATCTCCTCCAGACGACGGTTGACCCGCCATCCGGTCTTGGCGTTCTTGCCAACGATCAGAATCGGTGAGGTGTGCATCTTCGCGATCTCCTGTCTTGATGAGTGGCGGCGGGTCAACGCCCGCAAGCTGTCGACGGAGACCATTCTGGACATTGGCAGCTGTCGTTTTAAGCACAATAGGTCCAAGATAGTTATCTGATCGTCCTAAACTGGTGAATCCGGGATGTCTGAGGTCCTGCCGATAACGCCGCGCACCGATGCGGAGCTTCCTCCGAGCTCCGACCCACTCGCCGAGGTGCTGCGGCTTCTACAGCTCAACGGCGTGCTCTATTGCAGCGCGCACCTCACCGATCCCTGGGGAATCGAGCTGCCGGAGCTCTCGGGTGTGATGAACGTCGAGGTCGTGACTTCGGGCCATTGCTGGCTCGAGCTCGACGGCGAACCGCCGCTGTTCCTGCCCGAGGGCAGTCTGGTGCTGATCCCGCGTGGCCGGCGGCACAAGCTGCGCGGCAACCCGGGTGACCGGACGACCCGGCTGGAGCACATCCCGATCGAACGAGTTGGCGAGCGCTTTGAAATCATGCGCTTTGGGGGCGGCGGCCGGCTGACCGAGGTGACCTACTGTGGCGTGCGATTCGACCCCTACCTGGCCGATCGGCTGATCCGGATGCTGCCCGAAGTGCTGCACCTGCGGACCCACGTCGACGACGGCAGCTGGCTACACGGCACCATTCGGTTCATTGCCTGGGAAGCGCGACAGCGCCTGCCCGGCAGCGAAACCGTGGTGACCCGTCTGGCGGATGTGCTCGTGATCCAGGCCATCCGGACCTGGATGGAGAGCGCACGCGACCAGAACCACGGCTGGATCGCCGCGCTACACGATCGGAAGATCGGCAAGGCGATGGCGCTGATGCATCGTCGTCCCGAACAGGATTGGCGGGTCGGCACACTCGCCCGCGAGGTAGGCATGTCACGCTCGGGCTTCGCCGCGCGCTTCACCGAACTCGTCGGTGAGCCTGTGTTGCAATACCTGACCGTGCTCCGGATGCAGCTCGCGCACCGTGAGCTGCGACAGTCATCGGATACCCTGGCGCAAATCGCCGAGCGCGTTGGCTACCATTCCGAGCCAGCGTTCAATCGCGCGTTCAAGCGGGTGGTCGGCATGCCCCCGGGGGCGGTCAGGAGAGCGGGGAGGGCAGCTTGAGCCGTCGGACGAACGGAACAGACGACAGGCGTCGCGTCATCTATCCGGGTCGATGCCTGCTTGCGAATACCGGTTTGCGAAGAGGGGTTCACATCCAATGCGGGGTGCATCGGACATGGCATTGGGACTCAGCGGATTGGAATTGGCTCCCCGGGACGGGCTCGAA
>JAGRHX010000251.1 GCA_020444775.1 Gammaproteobacteria bacterium | reverse complement strand
CTCGCTCTCGGTGTATTGGCGTGCAGTGATGAACCTTGGCGCGGTGGACCCGAATCCGCTGGTCGAAGGGGACCGACTGCAGGCCTACAGACTGGCGGCCCGGGCACTGCCGCGGGTCGCCGATGGCGAGGATCTCGATGCGCGTATCGAGCTCTGCGCGGCGGCCTTCCTGCAAAACCGCGACCATGACGTGGGCGGCCTCAGCGTGCGACCCCATTGGGTGGCGCGGGTCGTGTACGCGTTTGCCACGGCCCTGTTCAATCGTTTCCCGCACATAAGCCAGGGGCAGGCGAACGCCGCGCTGACGCCGACCGTGATGCGCCATCTGGGCGAACGTGATCCGGAGAGTCTGTGCCGGCTTGGCGAGGGTATCGGCGCCTGGAGCCCGGGCATGCCGGAGGCCGATGCGCCGCTGCGCGCCGCGGATCAGCTGGAACAGTTGTTCGGCTCGCTGGGCTTCGCCGCGCGGCTGCGCGATCTAGAGGTGCCACAGTCGGCCGTGCTGGAGCTCCTGGAGGACTCCATGAAGAACTTCAACGCCGATCCGAAGCGCGAGTTCCTGACCCACCGCGAGGTGCTGCACGAGACCCTGCAGGCCTGTTGGTGACGATTGATGGACCGGCGCGCGGCGCTGATACTGGCCCGGCACCGTGCTGGACCGAGCTCGAGCTGCTCATCGACCGACAGTTTGATCGAGTCTTGGAATATCCAGCTGATCAATCGGTTGAAAGTGTTATTTCATGTCAAACGTGATGCCGGACCTCAGAGCCCGGCGCGCACTGCGGGCATCACCTCCTCGGCGAACAACTGCATCGAGTCCATCGCCACCTGGACGTCCATACCCGGATTGTGGGTGCTGATCACCAGGTGATTGACACCGGTCGGTCTGCAGATCGCAAGAATCTGCTCGGTGACCTCGGCCGGGCTACCGAGAATGAATCGATCCGCCATGAGCGCGTCCACCGATTGTCCCAGATCGTTGTCACCGGCCGGCATCGGCTTGTCCTGACCCCAGCGGTGATAGCTGCGATATTTGTTGGCCAGGGCCTCACGGGATCGCTCGATGGCTTCACGACGGGTGGGCGCTACGAACACCTCACGGCGCATCGGCAGCTCTTCGGGCATCGGCTTGCCGCAGTGATCGAGCTCTCGCCGATACACGTCGAGCTGACGAAGCAGGGTCTGCACCTTGTTGTGTGCCGGCATGTACCAGCAGTCCGCCAGCCGTGCGGCGCGGCGGATGGCCGGGTCGGCATTGGCGCCCATCCAGATGGGTGGATGCGGGCGTTGCACTGGTAACACCCCTGGTGTCACGCCCTCCAGCTTGAAATGCGTGCCGTCGTGGTGGACCCGTGCTTCGGTCCAGAGACGCTTGATGACCAGCAGGTTCTCTTCCAGGCGCGGTACCCGGTCCCGCTGTCCGGTGCCGAAGCCGTCGAACTCGGCCTGACGATAGCCGAGCGCGCAGCCGAAGATCAGCCGTCCATTGCTGATCACATCCAGGGTTGCGAGCTGCTCGGCGATGTCCAGAGGCTTGTGCAGCGACAGCAGCACCACGCCGGTCAGCAAGCGTGCGCGAGGCGCCTCGACAGCCATCCGCGCCAGGACCGGCATCTGGTTGAAGTCGAGCAGGTCCGAATAGCCGTAGTGATTACCCTTGGCGATGCTGTCGAAACCTAGCGCATCAGCCTGTCGGGTCATGCGCCAGGCATCTTCCAGGCAACGGACTGGATCTTCGTCCCGCAGGAACTGACAACGCAGCAGGACACCGAACTTCATGGCGCGCGCCGCCCTGGTGGCGTGGCAGTGATCTTCATCAGCGGAAGTTGAAGCCTCGTGCGGCCAGCGCGGCCCGCAGCCCTTCGCGGGGCTGGGTGGAGAACTTGGTATCGACCTCGTTGCTCCAAGAATCCCGCGTAGTCTGTTTGCCGACCGAATCGTAGTGCGCAGCCAGCGCGGCATCGTAGTCGTCAATGATGCCGAGCGCCGCTTCGGCGTCGTATTGCTCGTGATGCACGATACCCTGGTAGGGCATACGCGGCTTTTGTATCGGCGCTTCTTCCGGCCAGCCCAGACACAGCCCGAATACGCAATAGACACGTTTGGGCAGGCCGAGGATCTCGGCAATCCTGACAGGGTCATTGCGCACGGCGCCAATCATCACCCCTTTCAGACCCAGCGAGTCGGCGATGAGGTAGGCCGACATGCCGACCAGGGAGGCGTCGATGCTGGAGACCAGCCCCATCTCCAGATTGTTGTCCTCCAGACTGTGACCGCGCAGCTGCAAGGCATGGTGCATGCGCGTCAGGTCGGCGCAGAAACCCATGAACACCGGCGCCTTGGCGACGTGCACCTGGTTGCCGGTAGGCACGGAAAGAGCCTGGAGCCGCTCGCGATCGCGGACCACGATCACGCTGTATGCTTGAATGTTCGACGAGGTCGGGGCCCTGAAGGCAGCCCGGAGGATGGCATCGACGGTCTCGTCGGTCACCGGGCGATCGCTGTACTTTCGCACGCTCACCCGCTTGGATATGACGTCGATGGTCTCGCTGTGATTGGGGGCCTGTTCGGTCACTTTGGAGGCAGGAGCACTCATCGGGATTCCTCGAGGTCGATAGGGAGATGTCGATAGGGGACTTGTGCACTGAACGATGACGCCGTGAATCCAATCACGGCGGTTGGCGGGTGTCTCGCACCCGCCATTGCAGCCGTGGATCTTCGCACACTACGATCGGACGCAGAACTCTGATGGCACGAGACTTTCGAGCGGCGCTCTCCGACTGTGAGCTGCCGGTGTGCCGCGTGCTCGATAGCTTGCGTGACCGCCTGGCCTCGAGCACGCGGGTGGTGCTCAACGCCCCCACCGGCTCTGGAAAGACCAGTATCGTGCCGCTGGCGCTTGCCGATGAGGCGTATAACCAGGGTCGTCGCGTGCTGTTGCTGCAGCCGCGCCGAGTCGCTGCCCGCATGGCCGCCGGACGTATGGCCGAGCTGCTGAGCGAGCCGGTCGGTGAGCGGGTGGGGTACCAGGTTCGCTTTGATCGCCGAATCTCCGGGTCGACCCGTATAGAGGTGCTCACCGAGGGGCTTCTGATTCGGCGTCTGCAGCGCGACCCGGAGCTTCGCGACGTTGGGACCGTGATCTTCGACGAGTTCCACGAGCGAAGTCTGGACACCGATCTCGCGTTGGCGATGATGCTGGATGCACAGTCGGCGTTGGCCCCCGAGGTCCGAATCCTGCTCATGTCGGCGACCGTCGACGCGCGCAATCTGGGTGCCGTCGCGGAGCAGTTCGAGTACCTAACGGCCCAGGGACGCAGCTTCGCGGTCGAGCTCGAGCATCGACCGCCGCCCCGGCGCGACGCGCTGATCGACAGCGCTGCCGCCCACGTGCGCGCCATGCTGGCCGAGGGCCGACGTGGCGTGCTGGTGTTCCTGCCGGGACGGCGCGAGATCGATGCGCTGGCTGAGCGGGTTTCGACGCTGCCCGAGCTGCGTGCCGACGGCGACCTGCGCATGCATCGGCTGTTCGGTGAGCTGGCCGCGTCCGAGCAGGATGCGGCCGTACGGCCCGAGCCGGATGGTCGACGCAAGCTGGTGCTTGCGACCAACATTGCCGAGACCAGTCTGACAATCGACCAGATCGATGCCGTGGTCGATACCGGTCTGGAACGACGACCGGCCTTGGACAAGAGCAGCGGTCTCACGCGCCTGGTCACGGTGCCCATCTCCCAGGCCTCGGCCGCGCAGCGTGCGGGTCGCGCCGGTCGGCAAGGCCCGGGACGGGCGATTCGACTGTGGTCCGCCGAGGAGCATCTCGCCAGGCCCGAGCATATCGAACCGGAGATCCGGCACAGCGATCTCAGTGGCTGCGTGCTCGAGCTGCTCAGCTGGGGCGTGCGGGAGCCGGGCAGTCTGATCTGGCCGGAAGCCCCACCGCCGATGGCCATCGAGCATGCCCGCTCGTTGCTCCGCCAGCTCGGTGGTCTCGATGAGGACGGCAACATCACCCCTCTTGGCCGGCGGATGACGACATTGCCCGTCCATCCACGGCTGGCGCGCATGCTGGTGATGGCGTCCGGCAGCGACCGGGTCGAAATTGCCTGCGCCCTGGCCGCGGTTCTCGAGGAGGGCGACCCACTGCCGACGGCCGAGAGCGCGGACATCGATCTCCGGGTCGATGCATTGCTGAGCGCGGCACGTCGGGCCGAGGGCACGCGCTCATCGTCGCTGCGCCGTGGGCGATCGGGGCTGGGGCGACACCTGCGCGCCTTCTCCCAGCTTTCGGCCTTGGTTGAGCACGGCGGGGGGCCCGGGGCCGAGCCGGCGTCGGAACCTGCTGCGCGGGCGCCCGCAAGCGCGGCAGAGCGGTCCGCTGCACTTGGCTCGGCGAGCGCGACTCGGGTGTCCGGTCTGCTGTTGAGCGCCTACCCGGATCGCCTTGCGCAGCGCCGCGGCGGCTCGCCGTATCACTACCGTCTGTGCAGCGGTCGGGGCCTGCGTCTGCGTGCCGGGGACTCGTTGGCCGGGGCGGGCTTTCTGGCCGTGGCTGATGCGCAGATGAGCGGTGCCGATGGGCTGGTGCGGCTGGCTGCCGGTTTGGAAGCCGACGATGTCCGTGCCCAGCTGAGCCATCTGATCGAGACCCGAGAGTCGGTGCACTGGAACAGGTCCCAGGCGGTCGTGCAGATGGAGCGAGTCGACGCGATTGGTGCCGTTGTGTTGGCGCGGGTGACGCCCTCGGCCCGCCAGATCGAACAGCGCGCGGAGCATGTCCGCGCGACCTTGTTGGATGGCTTACGTCAGGCCGGGGCCGCGGCGCTCGGGCTCGATGAGATCGCCGCGGCGAACGACCCGGAGGCGGTGATCACACGCCTGCGCTGTCTGCGCATCTGGTGTCCTGAGCTGGATCTGCCGGACTGGTGTGAAGCGTCCTTGATGGCGACGCTGGAGACCTGGCTGGGGCCTTATCTGTACGGCGTAAGGCGCTTGGACGCGGTGCGCAGGCTGCCGCCTTCACGCTGCCTGAGAGCATCACTCAGCCACGCGCAGCAACGTCTGCTCGACGAAGGCGCGCCGCGTGCACTGACCGTTCCCAGCGGGGCGCGCAGGCCGCTCGAATATCGAACCGGGACAGAGCCGCCGGTGTTGTCGGTCAGACTGCAGGAGATGTTCGGCTGCACTGAGACGCCCCGTGTGGCCTTTGGTCGGATACCGGTCGTCGTGCAGCTGCTATCGCCCGCGGGACGTCCGATCCAGGTCACCCAGGACCTGGCCACGTTCTGGTCTGGCAGCTACAAGGATGTGCGCAAGGACATGCGTGGTCGCTATCCCAAGCACGATTGGCCCGAGGACCCGCTGAATGCCAGGCCTCAGACGGGCCCGAAGCGGCGTCGGCCAACCAGCCACAATCCCTGAGCAGCGGCACCACCGGGGTCTTGCCGACGATGCCGACCATGGCGGTGTTGGTGGACGCGGCGCCTGCCACGCA
>JAGRHX010000250.1 GCA_020444775.1 Gammaproteobacteria bacterium | reverse complement strand
AGGCCTGGAACTCCTCGGCCAGCCAGCCGACGCCCGCGCCCAGCACGATGCGTCCACCGGAGAACACATCGAGCGTCGCCAGCATCTTCCCCAGCACGACCGGATTGCGATACGGCATGACCAGCACCGCGGTGCCGATGGTCAACCGACTGGTCGCGCCGGCCAGCACCCCCATGGTCGCGATCGGCTCGAGCACCGGCTCGGTGGGCGGCACCGGAAAGGCACCGCTGGGGCTGTACGGATAACGCGAGCGGATGCGGGCCGGGAACACCACGTGGTCAGCGAGCCAGATCGAATCGAAGCCAACCCGTTCGGCCAGCCGCGCCAGCTCCAGCACGTTGTCCGGAGTTGCGAGTCGACCATAGATGCCGACGTCGATACCGAATTTCATCGTCCTGCCACCTCCAAAGCCTGGAATCTGGGGCCGTCAGCGCCCAGCGGTTGCTCAGGATAGGGCTTGCACGCGGCATCGAACAGGTCAGTCATCAGAGCCACAACGGCCAACTCATCGGGACCGAATGGCGGCGACCGGTTGATCCCGCGGCTGGTCGAGCGCAGCATCCGGTCCCTGGACGCCGACGGCGTGATGCACACCAGACCGTTCCCCTGCTCAGCCAAGAAGTGACCCGAGAATGAACCTCACCGACCTGCAGCTCGAGGCCTATCGCCGCGACGGTTTTCTCGTCTTCCCCGAACTGTTCAGCGCCGACGAGGCCCGCCTGCTCAAGCGCGAGGCGGAGCGGGTCGCCCGCATCGACTCCGAGTGCGTCGTGCGTGAGGGTAGCGATGGCAAGGTGAAGATCATGTTCCGGCTGCACGAGCCCGACTCGCCGACGGCCTCGCCAGCCTATCGTGCCGCGGCCCATTGCCCGCGGGTGCTCGCCACGGCACAACGCCTGCTCGGCGACGACGAGGTGTATCTGCATCACCTCAAGGTCAACATGAAGGCGGCCATCGAGGGCAGCGCCTGGCCCTGGCACCAGGACTTCGGCAGCTGGCACCTCGACGGCATCGCGCGTCCGGACATGCTCACGGTGATGGTGATGCTCGACGAGGCGACCGAGATGAACGGCTGTCTGTACTTCCTGCCCGGCTCGCACCGCGACGGGCGCACCAACCCGTACTTCGACACCTCCACCGCCTACAAGCTCTGGGCGGTGCAACCCGACGATGTCAAGGCGTATATGGACGCCGGCGTCGAGCCGGTGCCGATCACCGGCCCGCCAGGCACTGTCGCGGTATTCGACTGCAACGTGCTACATGCGTCCGGTCACAACCTCTCGGCCCGCAACCGCTGGCAGGCGTACTTCTGTTTCAACCGGGTCGCGAACCGGCCGCAGGACGTGGAGTCGCCGCGACCGCACTACGTGCGTTCGACGAACTGGGCGCCGATGCCGCTCGGCGCGGACGCGGACGTGCTCGCGGCGACCTGAGCACCAGCCGGCACCAGCTTGTGGCCTTTCGCCAGGCTGAGCGAAATCAACCGGACCCGAGCTCGTAGACGAACTGCCCGATAAGCAGCAGCGCGAACAGCAGCAACAGGCCACGCACGAAGCGTCTGTACAGCTCCACCGGGATCCGCTCCCGGATGCGCATGCCGGCATGCAGACCGAGCAAGGCGACCAGGGCAACCGGCACCGTCCTCACCAGCAGCGCGGCGTCGAGCTGACCGGCCCTCGCGAACATGAGCATCTGCGCGAGCTTCCCGCACAGGAAGCTCATGTTGAACACCTGCACGCTGACATCACGCGCCAGACGTGTTTCCAACGCATAGATGATGAGGATGCTGACCATGATGTTGGTGGTGCCACCGGCGAGGCCAGCCAGGCCGCCGAAGACCAGCATCGACAGCAGCGGCCGGGACCGCGTCCACGGCATGTCCAGGGCACCCCGCCAGCTCACCCACAGATACACCAGCAACAAGGCGGCGAGCACCAGCTTGAAAGGCGCCGGGTCGACACGAATGAGGATCGCCGAGCCGACCAGGCTGGCGAGCAGACCGCTGAGCGCCAGCGGCCAGTAACGCCTCACGGTCCGACCCCAGTCGTGTCCGCGCAGCACGCTGGCGAGGTTGACCGAGGCGGTCGGCAGGAGGGTCCAGAGTATGGCCAGCCTGACGTCCAGGAACAGCGCCAGGACCGGTGTCAGGATCACCGGGAAGCCCAAGCCCAACGCACCGTGCACGACACCCGCGAACAGGGTCACGCCGAACAACCCCAGGACCGCCCAGGTAGATGCATCCTCGAGCATTCAGCGAGCTTCCAGTGATGTGCGCGCCCGACTCAGCGCGAAGGGATCCGAGCCATTCACCTGGCCCGGTGGGCTGCCCGCACGATCCAGGCGCAGCCCGTCGCTGCTGCCATTACAATGGCGGCCCGCGATCCCGACAGAAACCACGGCAAGAAGCAAGCACCATGAGCGACTCGCAGACACCGACCATCGACCTGCAGCGACTGGATACCTACCCGTACCAGATTACCGATGTCATCCGCTACTCGGATCTGGACCCCAACAACCACGTCAACAATGGCGCGCTGCTCGCCTATCTGGAAGACGGTCGGGTCCGGATGCGCACCGACCATCTCGCCGGGCTGGGCGAGAACGTCCTGGCCGGATTCGTCCTGGTCAAGTACTCGGTCGAGTTCCATGCCGAGCTCAGCTTCCCCGGCGAGGTACGGGTCGGCACCGGCGTGACCCGGCTCGGCACCAAGTCCTACACGCTCGGACAGGCCGTGTTCTCGGGCGAGCGCTGCATCGTCTCCGGTGAGGTGATCACGGTCTTCGTGGACCGCGCCCGGGGCCAGACCGCGCCGCTGTCCGAGGAGATCCGCGCAGCCTTGAAGAGACTCGCCTGCAAGGGCGCGCAACTGTGAGCAGCGCGCCGGCCCGATGACGGCGGATTCTGCTACCATGCTGCGTCCCACATGAAGCGCTGGTGAATCAGCGTCTTCCTTTTCTCGCGCAGCCCGCCTCAGGCCTTGTCGGCTCGATGCGTAACAGTGCTGCGCTTTCGACCATCCACAGGAGCTCGAACGGTCATGGGCAAAGGCGACAGAGGCACCACCAAGGGCAAGATCTTCGCGGGCAGCCACGGCAAGACGCGACCGAAGAAGCGCAACAAGAAGACGCCGTTGCCCGGCACCCAGCCCAAGCAGGACTGATCGTCCAGGGCATCGGGCGATGCGCCATCCGGACAACCCGCCGTGGTCTCCGGACGTTCGCGCGCACCGCGTCGGCAGCCACCCATGACCAGCAGCATGACCAGCAGCACGATCGCCGCGCCGCTGGATGGTATACGTGTACTCGAGATCGGCGGCCGGACCGCCTGTAGGGTATGCGGCACGCTGCTCTGGCAGCTCGGCGCCGAGGTCTTCGTGCTCGAGGCCCCGGACGCGGACGGACCGGGTCCCGCGGCCACCCGACGCGACACCTTGCTGGCCGGCAAGCATAGCGTCTGTCTCGATCCCCACGACTCCGAGCATCGGCTCGCGCTGGACACGGCGTTACGCGATTTCGACATCTGCATCCTGTCCTCCGACTGGCCGGCCGAATCAGCGATCGACGACGGGCTGGCTGCCTCGCGTTGCGGCGAGCGCAGCGTGGTCATCGACATCACCGCGGATGTGAGCGGTCGCCACGCCGGGGCCGACGACCTGGCGATCCAGGGCTTGAGCGGCATGGCCGACACCACGGGCCTTGCCGACGGCCCACCCATGCTCAGCGATGGCGAACCGGTGGAGACCATCGCCGGCTTCCATGGCGCGATTGGCGCGCTGGCTGCGCTGCGTGCCCGGGATCGCGACGGCCGCGGTGAACGGGTCGACGTGGCGCTGCTGGACTGCGCCGTATCCGCGCACGCCGTGTTTCTCTCCACCCTGATCCTCGATCCAGCCGCCACGATCAGCCGGGTCGGCAATCGCCACGCGATCGCCTCGCCCTGGAACGTGTTCCGCGCCAGCGATGGCTGGGTGCTCATCTGCATGGCCAGCGAAACGCAATGGCATCGCTGCTGTGAGCTGATGGGTCGTGGCGAGCTCGCACGCGATCCGCGCTACCACGACGCCGCCAGCCGCGCCCGGCATCTGCCCGAGGTCGAGGCGGCGGTGCAGGCCTGGGTCGGCGACCAGCCCATCGACGTCGTGTGCCAGACGCTGCTCGCGGCCGGCATACCCTGTGGTCCGATCGCCCCGATCCGGGGCTACCCGCGAGAGGCCAACCTGGCACATCGCGGCCTGGTCCGCAGCATCCGTCACGCGGACAGCGACGCGCCGCTGCATGTGCCCGGCAGTCCGGTCCGTGCGTCGCTGATACCCGCTCGCCACCCGGATCGCGTGTCGTGCAGGGGCGCCGACACCGAACGATTCATTCACGCCACGCAGCGGCCCGTCATCAGTCACGCGCGTCCAGCCCCCGTGACCGATAGCACACGCGAAGCGCCGCTCGCCGGGCTGCGGGTGGTGGAGCTGGGCCACTACACCACCGCCCCGCTCGCGGCTCGCTATCTGGCCAACCTGGGCGCCGAGGTCATCAAGGTCGAAGCGCCCGGCGGCGAGCCGATGCGCGCGTGGCAGCCACGGGTGCACGGTCAGGGCTCCTTCTATCTGCTCAACAATGCCGGCAAACGCAGTGTCTGTCTGGACATCAAGGACCCGGCCGGTCTGGACGCGTTACGCAGGCTGGTTGCCGGTGCCGATGTGCTGGTCGAGAACCTGAAGCCGGGCAGCCTGGCGCGACTGGGGCTGGACCTGAGCGAGCTGCAGCGCCTGAACCCACGTCTGGTCTACTGCGCGATATCCGGCTTCGGTATCGACTCCATCTATCCGGGCCGGCCGGCCTACGACACCGTGATCCAGGCCATGTCCGGGGTGATGGACCGGATCCGTATCGGGCACACGCCGATCAAGATGGGTATGTCGGCCTCGGACATCCACGGCGCGAACTTCGGCGTCGCGGTGATTCTCGCCGCGCTCGCGCAGCGCGAGCACACTGGCCAGGGCCAGCTCATCGATATCTCCATGCAGGACGTCAGCGCCTGGTGCATGCAGCTGTGCTGGAACGATGCGCCACCGCTGTCGCAGCGCCAGCAGATGCTGGCCTGCACCGATGGCTACGTGCTGGTGCCGGGCGATCCGTGTGAGACCTCGGCGCTCGCACCGGGCACGCTCAGTCGCGAGGCGGCCGCCGCCACCTGTCCCGAGCGCGTCATCCCGGTCCTCAATCTGCGTGAAGCGCTTTGCGACGCACAGCCGGGCGCGCTGATCCTCGAAGTACGGGACGCCGAAGGTCGCGTCTGGCCGGTGCTACGGAATCCGATCCGGCTGTCTCGTTCAGCGGTGGTCCACGGGCCGGGACGTGAACCCCTCGGTGCCGACGGCCCCGCCCTGATAGGCCCGCCGAGCCCGAAATACTGACAATTCGGGAAAAGTCCGCATAATCGTGATCGTTCGCGGCAGTGCGTCGTCACGCCGGCCGTATACCTGTTGCCGCCCCGGGCCACGGCCCGGGCCACCCCTTTTCGTACGCAGGAGGCACCGAGCCATGTCCGAGTTGGTCATCTACGCTCAGCGTGGGGCGACCGCCGTGTTGACCTTCAATCGCCCGAACAAGGCCAACGCCCTCTCCAGTGAGCTGCTCGACGAGCTACGTCAGCATCTGCAACGCATCGAGGACGACGACAGCGTCCGCGGCGTGGTGTTGACCGGCAACGACCACGCCTTCTCCGCCGGCGCCGATCTGGGCGGCGCGCTGCAAGCCCAGTCACCGCGCGCCACCGAGCGGCTGCTGTCCCGCTTTACCGAGGTGAACCGTTGTCTGGAGACGATGAGCAAGCCCGCCATCGCGGCGATCAACGGCTATTGCCTGACCGGAGGACTGGAGCTGGCGCTGGCCTGTGACGTCCGCGTCGCCGGGCACAAATCACGCTTCGGCATCACCAGCGCGCGGATCGGCTCGGTCGCAGGCGCGGGCGGCACCCAGCGGTTGCCGCGCCTGGTCGGCGAGCAATGGGCCAAGCACATGATGTTCAGCGCGCGTTTCATCGACGCCGAAACCGCGCTGCGTATCGGTCTGGTCCTGGAGGTGATGGAGCCCGACCAGGTGCTGGCACGCGCGATCGAACTGAGCGACCAATACGCCGAGCAGGCCCCGCTCAGCGTCTGGTACACGAAGAAGGCAGTGAACACCGGCATGCAGATGAACCTGCACGACGCGCTCACCTTCGAACGGGTGCTGACCACCGTGCTGTGGACCACCGAGGATCGCATCGAGGGAATGACCGCCTTCCTTGAGAAGCGCAAGGCCCAGTTCAAGGGGCGTTGAGCACGCGGTCTCCACGGTGCCCATCGAAGCCGACCGGGTGGGCCCGCGGGTGGTGGCCCGAAACGCGCCCGGGCGGTGTAGATTGCAGCCTGCTGGCCATTGTCTGGCTGTTCGTTCCATGAGAGGGCCTGGATGAGCGAGTTCGAGGACATCCTGTACGACCACAGCGACGGTGTGGTCACCATCACCATCAATCGCCCGGAACGTCTCAACGCGTTGCGGCCGCGCAGCTACGAGGAGCTGATCCAGGCGCTGGACCAGGCCGCCTGGGACAACTCGGTGGGCGTGATCGTCCTGACCGGTGCCGGCAACCGCGCCTTCTGCATCGGCGGCGACAACAGCGACGGCAAGTCGGAGCGACGTGGGCGCGGCACCATCGGCGTGCCGGTCGAGTACATCCACACCCTGCTCCGGGATGCCCCCAAACCGGTAATCGCCCGGGTCAACGGATTCGCCATCGGCGGCGGCAACGTGCTCGCCACCTTGTGCGATCTGACCATCGCCGCGCGCAGCGCCCAATTCGGCCAGGTCGGTCCGAAGGTCGGTTCGGTGGACCCGGGTTATGGCACCGCCTATCTGGCCCGCATCATCGGCGAGAAGAAGGCCCGCGAGATGTGGTACCTGTGTCGGCGCTATACCGCCGAGCAGGCCGAGGCCATGGGTCTGGTCAACATGGTGGTCGACGACGACGCGCTCGACGACGAGGTACGGCGCTGGTGCGACGAGCTGCTCGAGCGCAGCCCGATGGCTCTGGCCATCGCCAAGCGCTCGTTCAATGCCGATACCGAGCACCTGCGTGGGGTCAGCCTGGCCGGCTTCCAGGCGGTGAATCTGTACTACCAGAGCGACGAGGCCAAGGAGGCAGGTCAGGCCTTCAAGGAGAAACGCAAGCCGCGCTTTCGTTGATGCCCTTGGGATGCCTCCGCACGTAATGCATGTGTGCGGGGCTTTCCCGGCTCAGGCCCGGTACGCGGGCACACCGGTCAGCTCGCGCCCGGCAATCAAGGTCAGCACCTCATAGGTGCCATCGGGGACCGGCAGCATGCGCGCATCGCGCAGGCTGCGCTCCAATCCCAGCTCACGACTGATGCCCATCGCGCCGTGCACGTGCATCGCGCTGGAGATGGCCTGCTCGCAGGCCTGCACCGCATAGCGTTTGGCGATCGCCGAGATCTTGTTGGCGCGCTCGCCGGCATCGATGCAGGCCAGGGCATGCAGGCACAGCAGACGGCTGCTGACGATCGCCTCCTCGATGTCGACCAGGCGCAGCTGCACGAGCTGATGACCGGCGATGGCCTTGCCGAACTGGCTACGGCTGCCGGCGTACTCGAGCGCCGCATCGAAGGCGCGTTGCGCCATGCCCACAGCGGCCATGCCGATCAGTGGCCGGTTGCCCAGCCAGGTCAGGGTCAGGATGCGGGCGGCGTCGCCAGCCTGCCCCATGGCATTGGCGGCCGGCACCTTGCAGTCCTCAAAGACCATCTCACCGAGATGCCCCTGCCGCAGACCCAGGGTCGGGATCTCGCGGGCCTGGAAGGGTGATTCCTCACGGTCGATGAGCAGCCGCAGCATGCGGCTGAGACCGCGCTCGTCCTTGCCGACGCTGACCGTCACATTCGCCACATCGGCAATGCTGGCGTTGGAGATCCACATCTTCCGGCCATTGACCACGAAGTGCTCGCCGTCACGACGCGCGTGGGTCTCGACGCTACGCGGATCGGAACCAACGTTCGGCTCGGTGGTTGCGGTGCAGGTCAGACGCCGCGCGGCGATCATATCCGGCAGATAACGCTCCCTGATGGCGGCGGTGCTCTCGGCATGGACCCGCGCCACCGTCACCTCCTGGCTCAACAGCCCGAACACCACCGAAGCCGGTAGCTGCTCGTAGCACAGCCCCAGATCCACCAGGCGCATGCCCGAGCCGCCGGCCGACTCCGGCAATCGCGCCGAGGTCAGTCCCTGCGCGGCGCAAGCCTGCAGGATGCGCTGCATCGCGGCCTTGGGCAGCGGTGCCTCGGCGTCGTGAGCATCGAGCACCGGCGTGATCTCGCGCTCGACCATACGACGCATGCTGTCGCTGAGCATGCGTTGTTCTTCGTTCAGTATGAAGGACATGAGGCTGGCCTTTGATCTGTGGAGCTTGGGTCTTGGGTCTTGGAGCCGTTGCTCCGTGACGATCGATCAGGACATCGATCGGGAAACCGGTCACGGCATGGCAAAGCCACCGTTGACGCTGATCACCTGGCCGGTGGTCCAGGCCGCTCGCGCGCTGGCCAGGAACACGATCATCGAGGCGATGTCATCGGGCTCGCCCAACCGGCCCAGAGGATAGCGCCTCAACACCTTTCGACAATAATCGGCATAGCGTTCCGGCCCCATCTGCTCCGCCAGCTCCGCCTCGCGGCGCTGACGCAACTCGGTGTTGGTGGCGCCCGGCGAGACCGCGTTCAGGGTCACGCCGTGCCGGCCGACCTCCTGGGCGATGGACTTGATCTGCGCAACCACGCCGCCCTTGGCGGCGGCATAGTAGGACTGCCGTGCCTGTCCCATCCGACCCGCGTCAGAGCCGATGCAGACGATACGCCCGTAGCCACGCTCGACCATGCCGGGCAACACCGCGTGCATGCACAGCATGGGTCCGTACAGACAGACCTCGAGCAACCGCCGCCAGTCCGCCGGTTGGGACTCGATGAAGGTCTTGTTGTCGAGGATTGCCGCGCAATGAATCAGGATCTGCGGCGCCCCCAGCCCCTGCTCGACCTGACCGAGCATGGCCTTCACCTGCTCGGCACTGGTGATGTCCGTGGGGATCGCGAGCACCCGCGCCGGTGGCAGCGCCTGCTCGTTCAAGACCTGCGCGGAGGTCTCGGCCTGCGCGCCATCGATGTCGACGATCGCGACCTTGCAGCCTTCCTGCGCCAGCAGCTGCGCGCAGGCCAGGCCGATGCCGCGCGCGCCGCCGGTGACGATGGCGGTCTGCCCGTTTATCCCCAGATCCATGAACGTCCTCCAATTGTGCTCGGGCAGGTGCGCCTGCGCCGGCTGCCGTCGGCCATGATATAGCCTGCCCGACCTCCAACCTTCAATAGCGGGCAGACCAAAGTCGCGTCTCAGGCCGCGCGCAGGGACAGCCAGAGCAAGAACAGCACTCCCACGCCCCAGGTGTAGAACGAGAACACGTGGAAGCTCTGTCGCCGCAGCAGCCGGATGAACAGCCAGATCGCCGCCACGCCCGAGATCAGGGCAGCCAGGCCGCCCAGACCGATGGCGGGCAACAGCTCGTGTGGCATGGACTCGATATCGGGCAGCATCAGCACCGCCGCGCCGGAGATGGCGATGATGCCCATCAAGAAGGAAAACTCGGCGGCCTTCTCGGCACGCACACCGAGCGCCAGCGCCACCGTCACCGTGGTGCCGCTACGCGAGATCCCGGGCAGGATCGCGAAGGCCTGCGCGCAACCGATCAGGAACGCGGCCAGCCAGCCGGGCTCGTCCAGGTGGGCGCGCGGAATGGTGTAGCGGGTGGTCCACAGGATGACGCCGGTCAACAACAGACAGACGCCACTCACTGCCGGGGTCTGGAACTGTCCTTCGATCAGGTCCTTCAGACCGAGCCCGACGACCACCGCCGGCAGGGTAGCGACCACCAGCTTGCCGATGTATCGCCAGGCCCCGGCCTCGAAACGCAAGGCCTGCACGACCAGGACACCGATACGCGAACGGTAGAAGATGACGATCGCGAACAGGGTCGCCACGTGCAAGGCCACCTCGAAGACCAGACCGCTTTGCAGACGGCCGCCGAGCAGCTCCTGGGCCATGACCAGATGCCCGGAGCTCGAGACGGGCAGGAACTCGGTCAGGCCCTGCACGAAGCCGAGCCAGATTGCTTGAAGCTCACTCATCAATAGGGAACTCGTCGTGTGTTGTGCGCGAATGTGGGGGCGGCGTCATGCCGGCATCGAGCAGCGGGCGACGCTCGGCAGGCCTGCGCCGCGCGCACGACCGGCTCGGTCGACCCGATCAGCCGACCCGATCAACCGACCCGATCACACGCCAGGGAGCCGCTCGGATGCACCCGTACCCGCCAGCCAGGTGGCACCACGCTGGTGCCTCCTGCCTCCTCGATGATGGCCGGGCCTTGCAGAACGAAACCGGCTGGCATCAGCGCACGATCGTACACCGGCGTCGCGCGCCATTCGTCGAACCAGACCACACGTTCATGTACGCGCGGCTCGGCCCCGGTCTCGCTGGCGAATCGCAGCTCGGGCTTGTCGACCTCGCCGACGCTGACCACCCGCAGGTTGACGATCTCGGCGTCGTTGTCGCGGTCGGCATAGCCGAAGGTCTGCTCGTGACGGCCATCGAAGGCTGCTCGCAGGTCCGCCAGATCCTCGTGCGCAGGGTCCCAGGCAATCGCGAGCGTGAAGGACTGTCCGGCGTAGCGCATGTCCACGCTGACCGCATGACGATGTCGGGCGATTTCCAGTCCCTCACTGAGCAACGCCGCCCGGCCGCGCTCGGTCAGGGTCCGGGCACGCTCGTGCAGATCTGCAAGTCGTAGCTCGGACAAACGCCCGCCCCAGGCGAGCACGAAGTCATGCCGTTGGTCGGCCAGCATCTGACCGAGCGCGGACAGGTGCCCCGGATAGCGCGGCACCAGCACGCGGGTCATGCCCAACTCCTCGGCGACCAGGAAGCCGTGCATGGGTCCGGCCCCACCGAACGCACAGAGCACGAAATCACGTGGATCGAAGCCTCTGTGCACGGACACCTCGCGCACCGCGCCGGCCATCCGGGCAACCGCGATCTTGAGCGCGGCGTCGGCCAGCGCGGTGAGATCGGTGGTGGCGAGTCGTTCTCCAAGCTTTGCAAAGACCCGCTCTGCTGCCTCGCGGTCCAGACGCAAGCCACCGGCCAGGGGGCGCTCCGCGGTCAGACGACCGAGCATCAGATTGGCGTCGGAGACCGTCGCCTCGCTGCCGCCACGACCGTAGCAGGCCGGCCCCGGCACGGCACCGGCGCTGCGGGGCCCGATCTGCAAGGTGCCGTCCTCGCCCAGCCAGATGATGGAGCCACCGCCCGCGCCGATCGTGTGGATGTCCAGCTGTGGCATCTGCAGCGGATAGGCGTCGACCTGATTATCGTGCGACATGCGCGGCGTGCATTGATGCACCAACGCCACGTCGGTGCTGGTGCCACCCATG
>JAGRHX010000249.1 GCA_020444775.1 Gammaproteobacteria bacterium | reverse complement strand
GCACTGGTGGTCGCACGGCACTGGTCGTCGGATCAAGCCGGCTTGCGTGGTAGCCGTGACGGCGGTCGCCAGGTGGCGATTCAGAGCCCGCGACTATAGTTTTTCCATTCGCTGCCGTCACCCATGCGGAGGCCTGTCATACAAGCACGTGTAGAAGCCCCAGAGGATGACTGCAGAGCGATCCCCCACCGGGAATTCCGGTCTCACCGACACGCCGCTGAGGACTCACGCGGCTGCTGATTCGATCGTACGCCGTCAGCCCGCGTCGGGGATGGTTGCGCCCGCGCCATCACTGCGGCCGGGCCAGAAGCTGCACCCCTATGTCGAGCTGCTGGAACGCGCCAGCCACGAAGCCGGCGGCGGGGACACGCTCGAGGTGCAGATCGATCCGCTCATGCATCCGGCTGCCTACCTGATCGTGCCGGACGACGATCCGACCGGTTACACCGCGCAATCGGGCCTGACGACGAGCGGTGGCTCCTATGCCGGCCCCGCTCGTAAGCTGCGCGCGGCCGCCGAGCTGCTCGCCAGTGCCTCGCTACGTTCCCTGCTGCCGCGTCTGAAGATGCTCGCCAGGACCCTGGAAGCGGCTCGCGCAGCGGTCGGGCAGGACATCGATCCGGCATACACACGGGCACGACTCGGCAAGCTGAATGACGCCCTCACCGACCTGATGGCGGATCGCGGCCGGCGAACGGAGAGCGAGGAGTTCCAGCGCGCGGTCTCCAATCTGCCGCCGGATCTGGAGATCTACTCGATGTTCACGCACGAGCTCATCGAGACCTATCTGAACGCCCTGGTCCGTGTCCAGGAGGAAGCGCAGTACGCCGACGCCCGGATGCTCAAGTCGCTGCGACGCTATATAGAGCAGATTTCGGCAATCGAATCCGAGCAGCACGATTCCTCCGCCAGCGCCGAACGCGAGATGCTCGAGCAGCGCCTGCAGGCGATCACTGAACGACTCGACGGTCGGCAGCTACACGGCGAGCGGCTGAATCTGCACCGCGAGGTGGAGGCACTGTACCGACGACTCGAGGGCAGGTTGTCACGCAGCGATCGCAAGCGCATGGAGCACGAATACGCCCAGCTGGCGACCCGGCTGCAGGGTCTGGAAGACCTGCGCGCCCGTCTGATTGCCCAGCGCGACTTCACCCGCAGCCGGCTGAGCCAGCTGGCCTCGGCCCGCCACGAAACCGGGCTCGACGAAGGGGTCGATCTGGAGCTCGAACGTCGCCACGAGCTACAGGCCGCCATCCGCGCGCGGCACGAGAAGTTCCAGCGGCTGGCACTGGTGCTGAAACCGCTGTCCCGCTTCAACTGGCGAACCGCGCTGAGCGAGCAGACGAAGGTCTTGCCCTCCGCCGGCTACGCCGCGGGAGGACTCTCCAGCGGGCCCTCGGGCGGCATCCTGCGTGTCGCCCGACTCTGGCAGCGACTCGCCGCCATCGTCCTCGCCAGGACCGCTGACGAGCGTACCCTGCGGGTCATGCTCAGATTGCTGGAACAATACTGGTCAGCGCCCGGACGTATCCTGCGCGTAGTGCAGGCCGAGAGTCGTCTGTTGGCCGAGGACCGTGGTCAGCAGCGGCCCTTCGAGGTGCCCTTGCTGAGCTGGCTGGACCAGATCCGCGAACGCAGCCAGGATCCCTCCACCACGCTGGAACAGTTCCTGCTCGGATTGTGCCACTCCGCGCCGGCGTCACTGAAGACACTGATCACAGAGTGCTACAACGCCAACGATCTGTCGCGCCGCGCATCCTGAGACCCTTCCCCGGGACCTGCGTCTGAGCGCAGCACCCGTGCCGGACGTCACTCGGGACAGGCCGAACTGGGGCACAGGCCGAACTGGGGCACAGGCCCACGCCACGCTCAGAATCGGGCGCGCACACCGGCTCGCACCACGCCACTGGACGGCACGATATCCTCGCCCACCTCGCCTTGGTAATGCATGAACAACCGTACGCCTTCCGCGGCGTCCAGCTGCGTGCCCAGCCCGAGCCGCCAGCGCTCCGCCGAGCCGGGTGGGGCGAGCGAGAAATCGGGGCGCTGGTGGCCATTCGTTGCCCGAGCCGCGCCCGAGTATCGGTCGCTGCGCTCCAGTTCCCGCTCGTAGGAAAGGCTCAGCTCCGGTCGAAGGCTGCCCCAGCTGGTCGGCTGGTCGTACACCGCGCGGACACCGGCGCGGGCGGTGAGCGCCTCATGCGAGGACAGCCCCAGCGTCGCATCCGCATCAACCCGGATATTGCTCGCGCCGCCTGACGGGGCGCCGGTACTGGCACCGGACAGGTCCGCGGCTGCGAAGGCGTCGATGGCGGCCCGCCCCAAACGCTGTTGATAACCGCCACCGATGCTGAGCTGATAGGCAGAGAGCTGTCCGTGTGCTCCGAGCAGGCCGTCCGGCACCTCGAGCAGCCCCACCGTGTCGGACGCCCGTTCGGCCTGCACGTAGCTGGCGAAGCCCCCCAGGTAACTGCGCAGACCGGGAACACCATGCTCAGGCAGTATCACACCATGAGCGGACAAGGCGCGTACTTCACCGGAAAGGCTCAGACTGCTCACGGTGCTGCCGAACTGCCAGCCGAGCGCGGACGCAGCAGCCCCCGGAAGCAGGTTGGTGCTGATCTCCACTTCATGAAGGTTGCCGGTGTCCTCGCGTCGCCCGCTGCTGACCGCGTTCGGCCCGAGCCCGGTCACGACCTCCGTGCTGTGCGCAGATGCCGCCCAGCCCGAAGCAGCATCGGCTGGATCGCTGAGCAGTCCTGCCGGCGACAGCAGCCCATACCGGGAATACAAGGCTCCGCCATCTGACGTGCCAGCGGTTTCCGGCGACATCTTCGACGGGACGGGCTGGCCACTTGCCGGCGTGCGTCGCAGCGAACGTCCAGCACCGGCAGCGCCGGTCTCGCGCCGGGAGTCGAGTTGCGCGAAGCGCACCGCTTCACCCGTGAACAGTGACAATGACCCGTCACTCAGCGCCGCGCGCTGGCTGCTGTCCGTCCGGACGACATCGCCCGCATGTACGCCGGCCGACGTCGTAGCCGTCAACAACAGCACCAACACGGTCGAGAATCTGCAGTGCATGGCGGACCGGCAGCAAGGCATGGCCGCTTTACTCCCTGAAGATGTTGCACCGAGTACAGGCATCTGATGGCTGGCACCAACGTTCGCAACGAACATCCGTTCATCGGACGACGCATTCAGCGTGTGGCTGTTGCAGTGCGCCATCGGTTCGACCGCGATCGCGGAGCACGCGGTCGGTATGAATATGGATCCTGCCATCACACAGCCATCGGGCGCCATCGGCCGACCACCGAATTCGTGCTCGATCGAAGCTCGATCACGGTTGCATCACATCACCGCGACGTCACAACGACCACAAACAAGGGTCACCAGCGGTTGTCGCGCGGCATCGCTGTGACCACGGTGATGGTTCGCATGGCCTGTTGTGCAGAACCCTGGCGCCTTTTACCCAGAATCTACTTTAACTTTCTGACGACTTTTATTTCAATGGGTTGTCAGTAGTTTCTAAAGTATCTACGCATCTGGAAACGAGTCAGCGAGGCGCCACTGCTTGGTCGGGGACCACTCTCGCGGACGTTGCGACGCCACGCCGGGCGAGACAAGTCCGCCGGCGCTCAACGCGTCGCTTCGGCATCCTGCTGATGGCGCGCCTGTACGGTCTCGCTGCGTGAGCGCAGGCGGTCCAGCTCGGCCATCTGCAGGGTCGCCACCGGCCCCACCCGTTCACGCATCTCACGACTCACGCTCACCCCCCAGCGCAGGATCGCCCCCTGCACCTCGGCCAGTGTCGCCAGACTGGTATCGGCGACTTGCGCACGCTGGTTCAGACGTGCCTCCTGCTCACTCCGCGCCTGCCGGATCTGATCGAGCTGACGCAGGGCATCTTGCTGGAGTTCCATCTGCTGCTGGACGGTGGCGCCTAGCGACTGCAGGCCCTCCTGAATGCTCTGCTGCCTGGTCCTTGCAGATTCGACCACCTCGAGACGCTCCCGCAGCGCGTCCTCGCCCGCGGCCAGCCGGGTCTGCCGCTCGGAGGCCTCACGCACGGCCATCTCGAGGCTGGCGAGTCGGGCGCGCAGGCGCTCGGCCATCTGCTCGCCCTGCTCACGCAGCGCGACCAGCTCCTGAGCAGAGGCCGGTTGCTGCGTGGCCACCCCGCGCATTCGCTGGCCGTCGACCAGCCACCCGGCGCCGAGCAACAAGCCGGCACCGACCATCAATAGCGCTGATCGTCCATGGCCGGTCCGCGCGCCGCGCCGCCAATCGAGCAAGGCCATGCCGACACAGACAAGGCCGATGCCCAGTAGCAGTATCGGCATGATCAAGGCCAACCAATGCGCGGCCGTCACGCTCAGCGCCAGCTCCGATGACAGCGAGCTCGTTGCTTGCATATTCCAGCTCCTCGTCGACGGCGCTCGCTCGGTTCACGATCGTCCAGGGGCGATTGTCACCGTCTATCACGCCTGTCCGTTGGTCCTTCAGACCCCGGTCGCAGACCCCGGTCGCTCGGCCATGGTCCGAAGTGGATTCTCCATGTTCGGTTCTCGACCGTGGATCTCTGGTCTGGATTGTGCGGGGCTCGAATGTGTCGCCCGACTCGAATAGCATCACGAGCCGTCACAACCATCGTCGCACCACGGCCCGGTCCGAGTCCCAACCCGGTCCCGACTGCAACTGCAATTGCGGTTGAAACTGCAGCTGCAATTCCAATTCCGAGCCCAACCCGAGGATCCGTTTCGCATGACCACCCGCATCACCGGCCGCTCCGCATTTCTCTCATTGCTCGAGCAGGAAGGCGTGAACCACCTGTTCGGCAATCCCGGCACCACCGA
>JAGRHX010000020.1 GCA_020444775.1 Gammaproteobacteria bacterium | reverse complement strand
TGGCCTGAACCTCTGGCCTGGCATCGTATTGCTGACTGAGCGGACGCGGCCGCCGCTACCGGCGGCCGCGCTGTCGATACCTGGCTACTGGGCAGCCAGATTTGGTGTCGGCTCGAGCGGTAGCCCCGGCTTGCCGGTCTGCGCCACCCCTTCTTCCTGCAGCTCGCGCGCCTTGCGCTTCATCTCGGGCAACACGGCGGCGACCTTGTCCAAGTCCAGGTCAGCGGCGATACCGGGATAGCCGGCCCGCTCGATCATGGCCGCCAGCCTGCGGTTCTCGATCTGCTCGAATACCCAGCCGACCGGGTCGTCGACCAGCGTCTTGTCCCAGTAGATCCGGTGGTTCTTGTTGCGCGGGCCATAGTGATAGTGCGCGCCATCCCAAAAGCAGTCGAAGGCGAGGATCTCGGTCTCCTCCACATAGGCGCTTTGCGTAGACCCGCCGATGTCCGCCAGCACGTGCACCGCGAGGCCGCCGTCACCAACCGGCAGCCGGCGCATCTCCAGACCGAAGCGGATGTTGCCTGCCTCGAAGATGTGGGTGCCGCGATTGTGCTTGACCGTGTTGCGTTTCGCCGCGTAGATGTCCCGCGCGGCGGTTTCCAGCTCCGGCAGGATCCGCGCGACCTCGGTGTAGTCGGTGTTCGCGGCGATCTGTGCATAGCCCGCGCGCTCGAGCATCGGGCGCAGCTTGCTGCCCAGGGTGCGCACGGTCCAACCGATCGGGTTGCCGTCGGTCACGGGGTCCATGCGATAGATCTTCGCTTGTGGCGCGGTCATGCGTCCCTGCAGCATCATCGGGCCGTCGGACCGCAGGTCCGGATTCTCCGGACCGTAGACGTAGCTCTTCTCGAAATCGAAACAGTTGAAGCGCAGCAGTGCGGTCTGCTTGCCGTCGATGTTCGCCGCCACGACAATCGATACGCCTTGATCGGCGTGGTCCTGGATGTTGCCATCCCAGAGCTCGTGACGGACCACGAAGGTCAGCGGACCGGCGCAGAACTCCTGCTTCGCTGGCGTTGTCATGTTCGGGCACTCCTGTTGGGTGGGACGAGCCAGCCGGATTATCCACCCGACGCGTAGCCGATGCATCCGCGGCGACGCGCAGTGCCTGGCACGTCTCCAGGCATCTCACCGCGATGCGGGTGGGATGCGGCCGCGAGCGCGCACCCGGAAGAGGAACGACCATGAAATTCGGTGCTTCGATGTTCTTCACTGACTATGCGGTGCCGCCCGCGGCGCTCGGACCGATCCTGGAGGCCCGCGGTTTCGACTCCGTCTGGGCACCGGAGCACTCGCACATTCCGCTGTCACGCAAGACCGCATTTCCCGGCGGGGGTGATCTGCCAAAGAAATACCATGATGCGATGGATCCGTTCGTGGCACTGGCCGTCATCGCCGCCAGCACCCGGCGCCTGTTGCTCGGCACCGGTGTGTGTCTGGTCGCCCAGCGCGACCCGATCCAGACCGCCAAGCTGGTCGCATCGCTCGATCAGGTCTCGGGCGGCCGCTTCCTGTTCGGGATCGGCAGCGGCTGGAATCAGGACGAGATGGAGAATCACGGTACCGTGTTCGCCACGCGCCACAAGCGGGTGCGTGAGACGGTGGCGGCCATGAAAGCCATCTGGACGCAGGATGTCGCCGAGTACCACGGCGAGATCATCGACTTCGGACCGATGAGCGCCTGGCCGAAGCCGCTCCAGAAGCCGCATCCGCCCATCTATGTAGGCGGCGCGTATCCGTACTCCGCGCGGCGCGCCATCCGTTATGCCGATGGCTGGCTGCCGCAGGCAGCGCGGCGCGGCAGCTACCGTCAGATCGGTGACATGATTCCGGAGTTCCATCGCCTGGCCCGCGAGGCCGGCCGTGATCCCGGCTCAATCGCGATCACGGTCTGGCATTCGCGCAAGGACGCGGAGCTCATCAAACGCTATGCGGATCTGGGCGTCGAACGGGTCGTGTTCGCCTTGGATTCGGACACCGAGCAGACGCTGTTGCCGACCATCGACGGTCTCGCCGAGCTGATGCACCGGGTGAACGGATGACCCGGGATTGCGATCGCCCGATCATCCCCCGGTGCAATGCCTCGAGCAGGGCATCGACGGCCAGGGCAGGTTTCACATCGTCGGGTCCTTCGATCCGGTAAAGCCGGCAAGGCCACCCGGGTGAAGCATCCGCCCCCGGCTTCAGCCGACCACGGACCGCTCGACCGACATGTTCCCACCAGGCCAGCCCCGCGCGTCCAGGAGCTCGCGGGTCGCCCTTCGGCCGACCTCGATCATCTCGTAGGCACGGTGAAAATCATAGAACCGGCAGCTCTCCGCCGGTATTTCGATGGTCAGATCGGCGGGATAGCCCGCGTTCTTGTAGCTTGACAGGGAAAGCTGCATACATTCGAAGGTACGGCTCAACAAGTCCAGCTTGCCCATGGTCGAGCGCTGCTTGCGAGCCGTGCTGCGACTCATCGTGCCGAAGAAGGACGTGAGGCTGAGCCCGAAGGCTTCCTGACGTTGTTGCTCCTCGACCGATGGTGTCACCGCGTAGCCCGGACTCTGTATCGCGTTCAGATTGACCGCGAACACCGCGTCGCATTGGTGTGAGACCGTCGGTGCGACCGGCAGTGGATTGAGGATCCCGCCGTCGACCAGCAGACGTCCGCCACGCCGAACCGGGCGTAGCAGCATGGGGATGGCGATGGAGGCGCGGATGGCGTCCTTGAGGCTGCCCCGTTGCAGCCAGACCTCGCGATGAGTGACGAGATCCGTCGCCACGGCGGTGAAATCAATGGGTAGTGACTCGATGGTCGTGTCGCCGAGCATGGTGGCCATCCGCTCGAACACTCGATCGCCCTTGATCATGCCGGTCTTGTCGAGCGTGAAGTCCACCAACCGCAGGATGTCCATGAACTCGAGTGTCAGCACCCACTCCTTGTACTGGTCGAGGGTGCCGTTGGCATACAGCCCGCCGATGAGCGCGCCCATGGATGAACCGACGATCGCGCGAATCTCGAAGCCTGCCTCCTCGAGCACCTCGATGACACCGATGTGCGCATAGCCCCGCGCCCCGCCGCTACCGAGCACCAGTGAGATCGACTGTCCCATGACGATGGCCCCCATGTAGCGTGCGCACCACGACTGGATACCTACCGTCAGTGCACTCTACAGCATCGTCGCCTCAGAACGCCGGCTGGGTGGCCCGGCCACGCTGCAGCAGGCCGACCAGTCCCAGCAACACCAACGCCGGAACGAAGAATATCTCCTTGGGAAGTCGATTCGACTCGATCTGCGCGCTCAGGATCTGCACGGGCTCGTCGGCATAGAAATCATACTCGTTGGCCAGCGTCTCGAAGAACGGTGTGCCGGCCATCGGCTCATCGAGTCGGATCACGTCTTTCTCGGGTAGCACGCTCAAGCCTGCCTCGGACAGACGCGCGTTCGCATCCCCGGCACTGCTCGGGTTGATGACGATGGTCGTCGAGCCGACCTCGCCGGTGTCGAAGTCGGGCCCCGATACCTGCAGTCGTACCTGCTCGCCGATCGGCACCGTGCCGATGGTTTCGAGTATCGCCGTGCCCTGCACCTGACGATACGGCGCCTCGACCATGTCCAGCCAGAAGCCGGGCCTGAACAGGGTGAAGGCGACCAGCAGCAGCAGCCCGCTCTCCCAGATCCGACTACGGGCGATGAAGTAGCCCTGGGTGGCTGCCGCGAAGACCAGCATCGCGATCAGCGACACGATGAACACCATGACCGCCTGCGCCAGGCCGACGTCGATGAGCAGCAGATCGGTGTTGAAGATGAACAGGAAGGGTAGCAGGGCGGTGCGGATGTCGTAGCCAAAGCCCTGTAGACCGGTCTTGATCGGATCACCCCTGGAGATTGCCGCGGCGGCATACGCGGCCAGCCCTACCGGTGGGGTGTCGTCGGCCAGGATGCCGAA
>JAGRHX010000248.1 GCA_020444775.1 Gammaproteobacteria bacterium | reverse complement strand
AAAGGGCTGGACACCGACCTGAGCTCCACGGAGCAGGCCCTGCGCCGCTATCTCGGATCGGTGCCCGGCGAAGTGCTGCTCGGCCACGCAAGCCGGGTCGAGCAGCTCGGCGTCGATCCAGGCGGCGCATATATCGCCAGCGCCGATGCCCGCGGCCTGGTGAATCTGTGGACGCTGAGCGCTGAGCCACCAGGACGCCACGCGCTCGGCCAGCGTGGCAGCTCGACGAACGCGCTGGTCTTCAGTCATGACGGTCGACGTCTGGCGGTCGGCTATCGCGACGGCGGCATCGCGCTTTGGCCCACCGGGCAGGACGGGTCACCCGCGATCGAGATCGAGCCCGGCGACAGCGAGATCACGCAGCTTGCGATGAGCGCGGACGATCGCCATCTGCTCACCGGCAGTCGCGACGGCGTGCTCTCGGTCTGGGACATCGCCAAGGCACCGCCCACCCGCCTGCAGTCGCACAAGGCTCACGACGCGCCGGTCACCGACCTGTGTCTGCGAGCGGACGGCTGGGCGGCCTCCACCAGCGAGGACGGCAGCCTCCGGGTCTGGCGCCTTGGCGAGGATCTGCATCTCGGCGTTCTCACCACGGCACCCGGCGGCCCGGCCTTGTTCAGCTGCGCCTTCAGCCCCGGCGACGGACCACCGAAGCTGCTGCTGGGCGGTCGTGATCGCAAGCTCTGGCTACGCGATCTGGGACGCTACGACTTCGGTCTCGCCATCGGTGAGCATGCCGATTCCATCACCGCCGTCGGCTTCAGCCCCGACGGCCGCTGGATCGCCTCGGCCAGCCTCGACGGCCGGGTGTTCCTGTGGCCGGCGGACAAGGCCGGCGCGGGCGTCAAGCCCATCGTCCTGCTCGGCCACGGCGACTGGGTGACCGGTCTACGCTTCAGTCGCGACGGCAAGCGGCTCGCCACGCGCGGCTACGATGCCACGGTGCTGGTCTGGGACCTGGACAACCTCGCCGACGCGCCGCTGCGGCTGGCCGGGCACGAGGCCCCGGTCGTCGCCACCGACTTCAGCCCCGACGGCAGCACGCTGGTCAGCGCCAGCCGTGATGCCACGCTGCGACTGTGGCGGCTCGACGCTGCGCCGGCCACCACGCAGCCGGCAAACGAAACACTCGAGACACTGGTCGAGCGAGCCTGTGCGTTCGTCGCCCGCAACCTGCATCCGGACGAATGGGCGCTGTACTTCGGCGCGGCATCGACGCCACGCGCCACCTGCCCCGGGCGCGGCCTGCCCACGCAGCCACTCGGCTTCCTGGTTCGCAACCATCGTCTGCACGGCATCGACGGTACGCCGGTGCCCTTCGCAACTGCGGCGAGCTTTGGCCTGACCAGCGAGATCCTGCCCGAGTTCCTGGTGATGCACGCCACCGCCGGCGGCACCATGGGTTGGTTCGACAGCCCACAGGCGCGGGTCTCGGCACACGCCGTCATCGGCCAGGATGGTGCCGTCGCTCAGCTCGTGCCGTTCGACAAGCGTGCCTGGCACGCCGGCACCGGCAGCTACGACGGACGCCGCGGCCTGAACGGTTTCTCCATCGGCATCGAGCTGGTCAACCAGCTCATGCTGCAGCGGCGTGACGACGGCTGGGTGAATGTGTTCGGGCAGGTCGTGCCGAGCTCGGAGGTGATGCTCGCGACCCACGAGCACGGCGGCGGCGAGCGCGGCTGGCAAACCTACCCGCCGGCGCAGCTGGAGACGGCGCGACGGATCGGCCGGGCGCTGGTGCGACACTATGGTCTGCGCGACGCCATCGGGCACGAGGACGTCTCGCCGGGGCGCAAGCAGGATCCCGGCCCCGCCTTTCCCAAGCAGGCCTTTCGCGACTACGTGCTACCTTGAGGCCCATCGAGCATGGGATTGTCCTCGTCGCGTGGCGGGTGCAGGATCGAGTACGGTTCGACGGTCTGTTCTCCGTCGCGGCAACCCCGTCGCAGCAACCCATGCGAGGCTCCAGCTCGATGATCGACAACAAGGACATCGACTCCTACAACGAGACCGGCTACCTGGTCGTCGAAGGCATCCTCGACGCGACCGAGCTGGGCCGATTACGTGAGGCCGTGGACCGGCTCGTCGAAGGCTCGCGCTTCATCACCGAGAACGACGAGCTGTACGATCTGGAGGATGACCACGACGCCAACCGGCCGCGTGTGCGCCGGCTGAAATCACCGGATCGTCACGACGCGGTGTTCAAGGCCCTGGTCGGCAACGCCAAGGTGCTGGACGTCCTCGGCAGGCTGTGGGGCACCGGCATACGCTTCGACGTCGCCAAGCTGAACATGAAGCTCGGCGCTGGCGGTGCTCCGGTCGAGTGGCATCAGGACTGGGCCTTCTATCCGCACACCAATGACGATCTGGCCGCGGTCGGCTTCATGCTCGACGACATGACCGAGGCCAACGGCCCCCTCCTGGTGTTGCCGGGCAGTCATCGCGGACCGGTCTACTCGCATCACGTCGACGGGGTCTTCTGCGGCGCGGTGGACATCGAGGCCGAGGGCATCGACGTCAGCGCCGCGCACACCCTGACCGCGCCGGCCGGCTCGATCAGCATCCACCACGTGCGCGCCCTGCACGGCTCGGCGCCGAACCGCTCGGGCGATCCCCGACGTCTGCTCCTGCATCAATACTGTGCCAGCGATGCGTGGCCGCTGGTCAGACCGCTGAGCTATGACCAGTACTGCGCGGCGCTGGTCGCCGGCGAGCCGACCATCCGCCCGCGGATGCAGGACCTGCCGGTGTTGATGCCGTTCAAACCCGCGCCGTCGCAGGGCTCGATCTACGAGAATCAACGCTCGGCGACGCGGCGCTATTTCGCCTGAGGCGCGGCCGCGATGCGCGTCCTGGCGCGAGGTCTGTGCTGGGCGCTGCTGTGCGTCATCGCAACGCACGGCCACGCCCAGCGTCTGCCACCGACCACGCCCACCCATACCGGCCCCTGGTATCAGCCGGGCGCCCCCCTGGTTCGCGACCTGTGGCAGCCGGGCATGCCGGGCACCCGACTCAGCCTGCGCGGCCGGGTGCTGAACACACAGGGTCAACCGCTGGCCGACACCCTGGTCGAGTTCTGGCACACCGATGCCGCCGGCAGCTATCCACCGCTGCGTGGCAGCGTGCGTAGCGGCGCCGACGGCGGCTTTACGATCCGCACCATCCTGCCGGGCGTCAATCTCGGCTACCGAGCCCGACACATCCACCTGGTCCTGACCCACCCCGCGCAGCCGCGACTCGTGACCCGCATCTATTTTCTCGGCGACGAGAACATGGACGAGGCGCCGTGGCCGGAGCTTGCCATCACGCTGGAGGAAAGCGTGCTGGACGGCGAGCGCCGGCTGTACGGAAACATCCTGCTGGTGATGGCCGGCACGCCGCGCTCGGACGCTCGCTGACCGCCCCCTTCATTCCCACCTTGCGATTCTGCCGATTACTTCACGCTCACCGCCGGACAAATGTGACTGCGTCAACAGTTGCCCACCGATCCAGCCTCTAGATTTACAACCGGTGCCAGCGAGCAGAGCCAGGGAATCATGGCCTGGTCGCGGGGCGATACGGTGGATGGAATGGATCAGCAGGTCGCTGGTCGACACCGTCAGGATGCCGCGGTCGAACGACCGGTAAACGTCCGACGCCCGGCACCAGGGAAGCCAACGTACAAGGAGCACTACGATGAAAGACCAGAAGCACACCCCCGAGCAGAACGATGTGGCCGTGCGTGACGTCGAGGCCGGTGAGATGGAGGCCGTGGTCGGCGGTCTGTCGCTGAGCCGGACCGCGTTCGCCCCACAGCTGGCCGCGAAGAGCACCCTGAAGGTCGACGCCCGTCTGGGCGACTACATCCTCAACGGTGCCTGCGACTGCTGCAAATGGGAACCGGCCATCGTCTGACGAGGCCAACGGAGCGGGCACCACACGGTGCCCGCTCGTCCTGAACCCGGACCAGGGATGGAGCAAACAGTGGAAAAGCAGCACGCACCCAATCACTACGATCACGTCATCGAATCCCTTTCCAGCATCGAGTATCTGCATCGCGCCTGCGCGCACATCCAGTCCGGTTGGATCGTCAAGCTCTCGGACATGGGCCTGAAGCTCGAGCTCGCGCGCCATGCGCACTCGCACATGCAGCAATCCGCACGTCTGGATCGACAACTGATCGCATTGAGCCGATACCAGCAATCGCAACGCATGATTCCGACCAGCCTGGTCGACACGCTGCGCCGCATCGATGACGCGCATGATGCCAACGAATGTCTGGTGCAGCTCTACACGGTAGTGATACCCAAGCTGGGGGCGCGCTACGAGCGGCTGATCGAATCCCTGCACCCGCTTTTGGACGCTGGCGCCGCCGAGCTGCTGAAGGCGCACCTGCCGACACTGCGTGAAGAGATTGCCTGGGGTGTGCGGATGACCACCTGTCTGCCCGGTAGACGCGGGCTGACGCCAAGGGTCCAGGACTGCATGCGTGCCTTCAACGCCGCCGACGACGGCCGTCGCATCGCCCGTGAGCAGGCCATCTGGCAACCGCTGGATCGCGTGCCCCGCGCGGTGCGCCCGGATTGGATGCCACGCGCGATCCCCGGCGCGCTGCGCACCGTGCCGATGAACGGCTGGACCGATCCCAAGGGCATCGGCCTTGCGATGCACAATCAGATGCACGGTGAGTTCACCACCATGGAGCTGATGAGCCGCTGTGCCTACGAGCACCCCGACATGCCGGCCGCGTTTCATCTGGACATGACCCGGCACGCCGCCGACGAGGCCCGTCATGCGGGGATCTTCGCCGAGCTCGCGGCGCGCTTCGACGTCAGCTATGGCGACCATCCGGTCTATACCCTGACCTACGACGGCTACTACGAGTTCGAGCCGGCCTGCGAGCGCGGCAGCCGTGACGAGCTGCTGTGGCGGATCACCCTGCGCGGCACCATCGACGAGGGTCTGGCGTTGGACGACCTCGCCTATCAGGCGGACTCGCGAAGCTTCCTGGAGCAAGGCGAGATCGCCGATGCGTGTCGTTACATCCTCGCTGACGAGACCTTTCACGTGCAGGGTGCGCTGAAGTGGGCACGCCATCTGTGCGGCAACGACGAGGCCGCCGTGGTCGCGGCTCGCGAGGGCGCCAAGGGCTTCCTGGACCTGCGTCTGAACACCCGACGGCGCGAGTTCGAACAGAACCACGCCGATCTGGTGGATGCGGAGCTGCGCTACCGGCACGCCGTGGCCGCCGCTCCGCGACCGGTGATCCCGTTCAGCCGAGCACTCAACGTCGCCGCGCGCCGGCTGGCCGGCTATACCGACAATGATCTCGAGCAGCTGCGCACCTGGGGTTATGTCGATGCTCGCTGAAGCACAAGCCGCAAACACCGAGGCGCTCGACAGCGATGACCCTCGCGGCTGGTTCGCGCGCTATCCGCGCTTCTTGAGCAGCAGCCGCACCGACGTCAGGGGCCGGCGCATGGCCTACCGACACCGCGCGCTGATCGAGCGCCACGCGTCGATCCTGGACGGCGCACGGGTGCTGGATCTGGCGAGCCACGACGGGCGCTGGAGCTTTGCGGCGCTTCAGGCCGGCGCCCGCCACGTTACCGGTATCGAGGCCAAACCCGAGCTGCTGCAGCGGGCACACGCCAACCTGCAGGCCTATTCGGTGCCGGCCAGCCGCTACCACTTCGTTCAGGGCGACTGTCTGCGGACCCTTCGCGACCTGCGCCCCGGTCAGTTCGACTGCGTGCTGTGCTTCGGCTTTCTCTATCACACCCTCTCGCACTTCGATCTGCTGCAGGCAATCGCCACGCTCGGCGCGCGACACCTGATTCTCGACACCTTGCTGCTCGACGACCCGAATGCCAGCGTACGCCTCGCCTTCGACGACCCCGCGCAGGAAGGCGCGGCGCTGGCCACCAGCAACGCCGACGGCCGGGCGCTGGTCGGCATCCCGAGCCGCCACGCGTTGCAGGTGATGCTCACCCACCTGGGCTTCGAGCTGGCCGACATCGATTGGCGCAAGATCGCGACCTCGGGCTGGGACGGCGTGCAGGACTACTACAAGGGTCGTCGGCACAGCCTCCTCGCGACCCGTTGCCAGCCTTTGGCGAGTGCGCCACGAAGCATCACGTCGGGACCGGATACAGCGTTGCTGGAGAGCGTGCCGGCCGCGCAGGTCGGCGATCGGACCTTGAGCCTTGCCGAAGTGCTGCGTCACGCGCGTACCCGCGGGGACACCGGCTTCGTAGAGCACGCCATCGGCCACGCACTGATCGTGAGCGCCGCCGAGCGGGCGGGCATCGAGGTCAACGACGCCGAGCGTGAACGGCTGAAGCTGCAGTATCTGGCCTCACCACAGGGTCGGGCATATCAGGCAAGCACGGCGGACAGCGCCGAGCTGGACACCCAGCTCGATGACTGTCTGCGCTTTGGCAAGCTCAAGGGCCAGGTGGTCGGGGATCGCGTGCGAACCTTCTTCGAGCAAGGCCGTGGCGATCTCGACGAGGTCTGGCTGGCCCAGATCGTCGTCGCCGACGAGCAGCAGGCGATGAAGGTCTGGACCGGCCTGCTCGCCGGCGAAGACTTCGAAGCCGCGGCCCGGCGTTGCTCGCTGGACGAGGACAGCGCCGTCGGCGGTGGCTTCATCGGTCGCCGACGCTTCGCCGACATCGCCCCCGAGCTGGTCGAACGCATTCGCGCCACC
Source organism: Gammaproteobacteria bacterium (assembly GCA_020444775.1). Next base: position 5,986 of record JAGRHX010000248.1, on the reverse strand, counting down.
GAGGTCGGGGAGCTGGTTGCGCCGCAGTCGCACGCCGATGTCTGGTGGCTGTTCAAGGTGCTGCGCAAGCGCCCCGCGAGACTCGATGCCAGGACCCGTAGCGAGCTGCACCTGGCGCTGTTCGAACGCTGGCTCGAGGCGGAACGCGAACGCACGCGGGTCGAGATCCCACTGTGGTCGATGGTCTGATTCGAAGATCTGACTCGAAAATCTGATTCGCCTTGGGGGGGAAGACCATCATGGATGAGGTCATCGCGAGAAGTCACACCACGCTGCATCTGAACAGCCCGGCCATCGACAGCCAGGCCAGCGACACGCTGGATCTGGGCAACAGCATGCTCGACGACGCCGAGCTGACCTTCAAGCTGCGGCTGAACGCCCGGCGTGGGCCGATTCGACGCCTTCGACTGCTCGATTCGCCAAATCTCAAAGGCACCTTCCTGCACGCCCTGCCCGAGATCGCGCCGCGCCTGCGCAGTCTGGATCTGCGCCGTAACACGCGGCTGCAGGGCCGCCACCTGGCCGCGCTTGCCGGGCTGCCGGAGCTGCGCGAGCTGAGCCTGTCCGGTTGCAGCCAGCTGGACAGCGACGCCGTGCTCATGCTCGGCGGATTGCCGGGTTTGCGTCGACTCGAGCTGGTCAATTGTGACCTTCTGGAGGACGCGGCGATGGCGGTGCTGCCCGAGCTGCCGCTGCGTCAGCTGCTACTCGGTGGCTGCGTGCTGCTCGGCGACGGCGCGCTGGAGCACCTGTCGCGGTCCAGGACCCTGGTCGACCTGCGGCTGGTCCGTTGCGGGCGGATCACCGACCACGGTCTGCGTGAACTGGCCGCGGTCGGCACCCTGGAGCGCTTGAACCTGGGCTGGTGCTCGCGCATCGGCGATGCCTCGCTCGATGCCCTGGCAACGCTGAGCCGGCTGCGCGAGCTGCGCCTGCTCGGCTGCGCGCGGATCACGGACGCCGGGCTGAGCGCGCTCGCGAGCCTGTCACGGCTGGCGCAGCTGAGCCTGACCGGCTGCGAGCAGCTGACTGACCATGGTATCGACCAGCTACGAGCATTGCCGCTGCAGGAGATCCGACTGCTCGGCTGTCACCGGGTCGGTGACTCGGGCGCGCTGGCCCTGGCTGGCGTCGACAGCCTCGAGGTCGCGAACCTGGGCGAGTGCAAAGGGGTGGGCAACCGCGCCGCCCGCGCCCTCGCGCGGCTGCCGATGCTGGAAGCTTTGAGCCTCGCCGGCTGTACCCGGATCGACGACGACGGCGCGATGGCGCTTGCCACCTGTCAGACCCTGAAGGTCTTGAGCCTGTCGCTGTGCACCGCGATCAGCGCGCGCGCGGTCAGCGCGCTGGCCACGCTGCCGGCGTTACGCGAGCTGTATCTGACCGGCTGCACGGGTCTTGACCAGACCGCGCTTGACGCGTTGCTCGGGCATCGAAGCCTGCGCCGACTGCATCTCATCGACAGCGATCTGCCGTCGGCCGCGCTGCACGACTTCCAACTTCGTATGCCCGACTGCGCGCTGGTGCACGAGGGTGAGATGGAGGAACGATGAGCACGCCTCGACCGGACGCGGACCCTGCCCCACGCGAGCCACTGTTCCGCAACGAGGCCATCGAGGCCAGACGCGAGCGGGTGCTGGGTGAGGTGCTGTACATCACCCCTTTGTCCTACTGGCTGTTCACCGGCTTCGCCGCGCTACTCGCGATCGCCATCGTGGTCTTCGCGACCCTCGGTCACTACACCCGCAAGGCCCAGGTCAGCGGCTACCTGGTTCCCGACCAGGGACTCATCAAGGTCTACGCGCCGACCACCGGGGTAGTGGTGGAGCAGCACGTGGAGGAAGGCCAGCAGGTACGCTCGGGCGATCCACTGTACGTGATCTCGATGGAGCAGGGCTCACGCGAGTCGGCCAGCCCCCAGGCCGACACCCTGGCAACGCTCGAAGCGCGGCGCGCCAGCCTGCTTGGCGAGATGCGCGCGCAGGCCGACATCGATGGTATCGACAGCGAGGCGCTGAGCCGTGACATCGAGGGACTGCAGAGCGAGCTCGCCCAGCTCGCCCGGGAGATCGAGGTGCAACAGGAGCGCATCGCCAACGCCCGCTCGGTGCAGGCCCGCTACGAGTCGCTGCGCGAGCGCAAGTATGCCGCGGCCCTGGACACGCAGCGTCAGGAGGAGCAGATCCTGGCTCTGCGCACCGCCCTGCACGGTCTGTACCGCGACCGCATCACCCTGCAGCGCAACCTGCAGCGCGCGCGTATGGAGCTGAGCGCTGCCGGTCTGCGCGCCGCCAACCGGCGCGCCGCGCTGGAGCGCGAGGTCGCCGAGATCGACGCCCAGATCAACACCCAGGCGTTGCGTCGCGAGGTGGTTGTGAAGGCGCCACGCAGCGGGGTCGCCACCGCGGTGCTCGCCCACCCGGGCCAGACCATGTCGGCGCAGATGCCGCTGCTGTCGATCCTGCCCTCGGGCAGCACCCTCCAGGCCCAGCTGCTGGTGCCATCACGCGCCATTGGCTTCGTCACCAGCGGCCAATCGGTCTCGATTCGCTACCAGGCCTTTCCATATCAGCGCTTTGGCAGCCACCGTGGCCGGGTCAGCGAGATCGCGCGGACCCTGATCGCGGAGAACGACACGGATCTGCCGGTGCGGCTGAGCGAGCCCGCCTACCGGGTCACGGTACGGCTGGACGAGCAGGCCATAGAGGCCTACGAGCAGCGCTTTCCGCTGCAGTCGGGGATGCTGCTGGACGCCGATATACAGCTCGATCGCCGCCCCATCTACCAATGGGTGCTGGATCCCCTCTACAGCCTGACAAGGAAGTCCTGACGTGAACCGATTGCTGGAGACACGCCGCCGCGGTCGTGTGCCGCTGGTGCTGCAGAGCGAGAGCGCGGAGTGCGGGCTGGCCTGTCTGGCCATGGTCTGCGGTCATCACGGCTACCTCACCGATCTGGCCTCGCTGCGCGAGCGCTTCTCGGTCTCGCAGAAAGGCGTGAGCCTCGCGCAGCTGGTGAAGATGGCCAACAATCTGGATCTGAACGCACGGCCGCTGCGCCTGGAGCTGCAGAGCCTGCGCCGGCTCAGCCTGCCGGCGATCCTGCACTGGGAGCTGAATCACTTCGTCGTGCTCAAGCACGTCGGGCGCAATCACATCGTGATCCTGGATCCGGCCCGCGGCGAGCGCCACTACACCTTCGACGAGGTATCGAGTCGCTTCACCGGTGTCGCCCTGGAGCTGGCCCCGACCCGCAGCTTCGCGCCCAAGGTGGTGCGCCGGCGGATCGATCTGGGCAAGCTGCTCGGCTCCACCCGCGGCCTCGGTCGTGCCCTGGCGCAGATCCTGATGCTGGCTGGCGCGCTCGAGCTGTTCGCGCTTATCGCACCACTGTTCATGCAGCTGGTCGTGGACCAGGCCCTGGTCGGTAACGACTACTCGCTGCTGACGGTGCTCGGCATCGGCTTCCTGCTGCTGAACCTGGTGCAGGTGCTGGTCGGGTCGGCGCGCTCCTGGGTGCTGCTTTATCTGAGCACCACCCTCAATCTGCAGCTGGTCTCCAATTTGTTCCGACACCTGGTGAAACTGCCGGTCAACTACTTCGAACGTCGTCATCTGGGTGACGTGGTCTCACGCTTCGATTCGCTGCACGCCATCCAGCGCACCCTGACCAGCGGCTTCTTGGAAGCGGTGGTGGATGGTGTGATGATCATCGGCACGTTGACCGTGCTGTTCGTCTACAGCGCGCGCCTGGCGCTGGTCGTGTGCGGCGTCTGTCTGCTCTACGCGGCGCTGCGGCTGGCCCTGTACCGGCCCCTGCACCAGGCCTCGGAGGCGCACATCGCGCTCGGCGCCCGCCAGCAGAGCAATCTGCTCGAAACCGTGCGCGGCATCCAGAGTGTCAAGCTGTTCAACCGCGAAGCCTACCGGCATGCCCAGTTCGAGAACCTGGCGGTCGACCAGTTCAACGCCGGGATGCGCGTGGAGAAGCTCGGTATCGGCTATCAAGCCTTGAACAAGCTGCTGTTCGGCGTCGAGAACATCGTCGTGGTCTGGCTGGGCGCGACCCTGGTGATGCAGGGTGGTTTCTCGGTGGGCATGCTGTTCGCCTTCATGGCCTATAAGTCACAGGCCACCAGCCGCTTCGCCCGACTGGTCGAGCATCTCATCGAGTTCAGGATGCTGTCGCTGCATGCCGAGCGGGTCGCGGACATCGCGGTCACCGAGCCGGAGGAGAGTGAGGGTCTGGCGCAGGTGCCGATCCGCCGACTGCAGCCAAGCGTCGAGGTCCGGCATCTGCGGGTCCGCTACAGCCAGTCGGAGGAGCCGGTGCTGCGCGATGTGAGCTTCAAGGTCCGACCGGGGGAATCGGTGGCCATCGTCGGCGCCTCCGGCTGTGGCAAGACCACCCTGGCCAGGGCCATGCTCGGCCTGCTGCCCTTCGAGCACGGCGACGTGCTCATCGGTGGTCACAGTCTGAAGCGTCTGGGCGCGCAACAGTATCGCGATTTCATCGGCACGGTGATGCAGGAGGATCGGCTGTTCGCCGGCACCATCGCCGACAACGTCGCCTTCTTCGCCACCGAGATCGACCTGCGCAGGGTCGAGACCTGTTGCATGCTGGCCGCCATCCACGACGACATCGTCGCCATGCCGATGCGCTACAACACGTTGATCGGTGACATGGGCACGGTGCTCTCCAGCGGCCAGCAGCAACGCATCCTGCTGGCAAGGGCGCTGTACAAGCAGCCCAGCATATTGTTCCTTGACGAGGCCACCAGCCACCTGGACGTCGACTGCGAGCGGCGCGTGAGCGAGGCCATCCGCCAGCTCGCCATCACCCGGATCATCATTGCCCACCGACCCGAGACCATCGCCAGCGCCGATCGGGTCATCTACATGCACGATGGACGGATCCTCGCGGAGAAACCTCAATCCGAACGCGCCGCCAGCACGCATGCGGCGACGGTGCGCCTGCCAAGGCCAGCGCTGGAAGTGGCCGAGGTGTCCTGAGACCGGCCACGAGCGGCGCCCGCGCGGCGCGTCGGCGCCGGCGGGTTGCAGTCATCTGGACGTGGTGTCGACGACGGCAGGCTAGTCGCGCGGCTTGCGCCTCGCCTCGTCGATCGCGTAACCAGCCTCCTTCCAGCCCTTGAAGCCGGTCACGATGTGCGAGACCCGTTCCACACCCATGTCGAGCAGCGTCTTCACGGACAAACTTGTCCGGCCGCCGCCCGCTCAGAACAGGATCAGCTCGCGCTCCTCGCCGAGCTCGGGCTTGAAGTAGGGTGAGTCCGGATCCACCCAGAACTCCAGCATGTCACGTGGCGCGTGGAAGGCACCGGGGATCGTGCCTTCACGCTGCAGCTCGCGGATGTCGCGGACGTCGACCAGCAGCGCGCCCTCCTCCGCCATGCGTCGTCTCGCCTCCTCGGCGGACAGATTGTCGATGTCCTTGCGTGCCTCCTCGATCATCCGGGCTACGCTGGTGCTCAGCTTCTTCATGTCTTGACTCCTCGACTCGGTCATCATCGCTTCACCCGACCATCATCGATGCTCGGCTACGCAGCGCGCAACCGATCGGTTAGGCTGCCGAGCGATCCCCGACAGACCGGAGCCACGATGCCCGAAGCACTCCAGATCGCGCTCGTCACCGACATCCACAACGGCAAGGAATCGCTGACCAAGAAGGGTGGCATGGCGCTGCCCCTGCTGCAGCGCTTTGGCGAGTTCGTCGATGAGGCAGGTCCGGATCTGGTGCTGGATCTGGGCGATCGGATCACCGATGTGGACCGCGACACCGATCGTGCCGCGCTGGCCGAGGTCGCGGGTGTGTTCGAGCGCATGCGCGCGCCGCGCGTGCATCTGCTGGGCAATCACGATTGCGCCTTCATGAGCATCGAGGACAACGCCGAGCTGCTCGGCCAGGGTCTGGGCTCGAGCAGCCTGGATCTGAAGGGCTGGCATCTGGTGTTCTGGCAGGCCGA
>JAGRHX010000247.1 GCA_020444775.1 Gammaproteobacteria bacterium | reverse complement strand
GCACGGCGTGCCGGTCACCATCAAGGACCTGGCCGACACGGCCGGCATACCGACCGAGCGGGGATCGTGGATCCACAAGGGCGAGATCCCGGCGCGTGACACGCCGCTGGTGACCCGTCTGCGTGACGCGGGCGCCATCGTGCTGGGCAAGACGACGACCTCGGAGCTCGGCTGGAAGGGCGTGAGTCACAGCCCGCTCACCGGTATCACCTCCAATCCCTGGAAGCTCGGGTTCAATGCCGGGGCATCATCGGCCGGTGCTGGTGCCGGTGCAGCTGCCGGCTATGGCCCACTGCATCACGGTTCCGATGGTGCCGGCTCGATACGTATGCCGGCGCACTTCTGCGGGGTCTTCGGTATCAAGCCGACCTACGGTCGTATTCCCAACGTGCCCGTGCGAAACAACGATCAGAGCTCGCATCACGGTCCGCTCACGAGGCGCGTCGAAGACGCGGCCTTGATGCTGCGGATCATGGCTGGTCCACATCCTCTGGACCACTACTCGCTGGAAGCGGGGCCTGCCGACTACATGGCTCGGTTGCACGAGCCGATGCGGCCGTTGAAGGTGGCTTTCAGTCCGGATCTGGGGCATGCGCGTGTCGACCCGGATGTCGCCGAGCTGGTGGCGCGGGGCGTGAGTGCGGTGGAGGCACTGGTGCATGGCGACGGTGGTGGCCTGGAGCCGGCGAGCACGCCGTTCGGTCCCGAAGGCCCGGAGCTGGTGCGGTTCTTCTGGGCGGCACACGAGCTGCCGATGGCAGCCTATCTGCCGGAGTTCGAATCGCGTATGGACCCCGGGCTGGTGGCCTGTGTGCGGGCCGCTCGGGACTACAGCGCGCTCGACTATCTGGACATGCGCGAGCGCAAGCACCAGTACGTCGCCGCCGTGCACGAGTTCTTCGAGCACTTTGACTTCCTGCTGACCCCGGCGGTCTCGGTGGCCGCGTTCCCGGCCGATCGCCTGCAGCCCGAGCACTGGCCGCAGCACGAATGGGACTGGTTGAGCTGGGCCGAGTTCTCCTATCCCTTCAACTTCAGCGGTAATCCGGCGGCCATCGTGCCAGTCGGCTTCACCGAGGCGGGACTGCCGGTCGGCATGCAGATTGTCGGCCGTCGCTTCGATGATCTGGGCGTGCTGCAGCTGGCCGCGCGTTTCGAGCAAGCCTGTCCATGGATCCAGCATCGTCCCGCGCTGTAGCGCGGCGGGTTTGGACTCGACAAGGTCCACGGGCGTGCGACACCGCTCGGGCTCGCGCAGTAGCCTGAGCGCTGTTGCTCAGCTCAGCTTGGCGCGGCGTCCTCGTCCTCGGTGCTCTTGCGTCGCTGCCGACCGAGCTGGGCTTCCCTGAACGCGATGTAGCTGGCCGCGGCGAAGATCATCAGCCCGCCCATCCAGGTGAAGGTGGTCGGCAGCTCGCTGAACAGCAGATAGCCAATGACGCTGGCCCAAAGCAGGCGCAGGAAATCCAGCGGCAGCACGGCGGACATCTCGGCGATCTTGAAGGCGTGGGCGAAGGCCATATGGCCGATGGTGCCGAGCCCGCCGATGCCGGCCAGCCATAGCAGCTGGTAGAGACTGGGCTGGGTCCAGACGAACAGCGCCGGCACCAGGGTGATCGGTGACATCAGCAGTGCCGCGTACAGGGTCAGGGTCAGCGCCGAATCGGTGCGTGAAATCGACTTGATGATGATCATCGCCACCGACCAGCTCAGCGAGGAGGCCAGGATCAGACCGGCGCCCAGGCTGACCGCCTCCAACCCCGGTCGCAGGACCACGACCACACCCGCGAAGCCGATGACCAGCGCGCTGATGCGGCGCATCCGCACCCGCTCGCCGAGGATCAGGGCCGCCAGCAGGGTGGCGAACAGTGGCGCCGAGAAGCTCAGCGCGGTGACCTCCGAGATCGGAATCATGGTCACGCCGGTGAAAAAGCACAGCATGCCCGAGGCCTGGATGGTCGCGCGGCTCAGATGCATGCCGAAGCGACGGGTGCGCAGCGCCGTGCCGCGGCTGCGCAGCAGCGCGGGGACCAGCACGAGCAGGCCGAACAGGTTGCGAAAGAAGGCGACTTCGATAGGGTGCATCGGGTTGTCCGCGTCGTTGGCGACAACGCGGATGCCGCTTTGCATGCTGGTGAAGGCGATGGTCGCAAGCACCATCAGCAGCATGCCCTGCAGCGTCGGGGAGAGTCTGGTCTGAAGAGAATGCATCAGGTTCGGGAGCGACCTCGCGCAAGGATGGATGGAATCGCTATCGGTCGCTGGCCGTCGCGGCATGAGCCGGGCGTGCCGGACCACGAGAGTCCGGGTCGGGAAGCGACCAGACGGGGGACTGCCTCAGGTCGGGTGGTGCAGACGCGTGGGAGGTAGAGGCGACTCGCGTAGGAAGGCGTAGTCCTGTTCGAATCGGTCGGTGCCCATCAGCTTGTCCCAGAAGCGAAAATAGAGTCCGTAGTTGCAGCTGTAGCGCTGGTGGTGAAGGTTGTGATGGGCGGCGCTGATGCAGTGTCTGCCAGGGGCACCGCGTAGCCACCAGTTTGGGAGCACCTCGAAGCCGGTGTGGTTGAGCACGCTGCACACCGTCATCAGGGTGAGGATGAAGAGAATGGCGCCGACGTGGATCGGGATGACGAAGACCAGCGCCGGCAGAACCACGGCTCCGAGCAGGGCCTCCCAGGGATGAAACGAGAAGGCCGCCCAGGGGGTCGGCTGGCGTGAATCGTGGTGGACCTTGTGCATGAGCTTGAAGATGCGGGGTCGGTGCATCCAGCGATGGGTCCAGTAGAAATACGTGTCGTGCAGGAACAAGAACAGCAGCACGCTGAGCGGCAGATAGACCAGATCGATCGCCGACAGCTCCTGGTACATCGCCGTGTAGCCGTGCTTCCAGGCCTCCAGCATGATGGCGCCCGGTAGCGCATAGATGGCCGAGGACAGCAGCGACCAGTAGATCTCGCGACGGATGACCTTCGCCTCGGGTCGCTGGTCGGTGAGCTTGCGGGCCCGGACCTTGTGCTCGGGGCGCAGCCACAGGTACCAATAGAACGCACCGCAGATCGCGAAGTAGCGCGCGGCGATGATCACGTATAGGGCGAGAAAGGTCGCCAGAAACTGCATGCTGAGCCTTTGGCAGGTAGGTCAGGACGGTGCGCGTGGACCAGCGGGTCAGAGCATTAGACCCTGGACAGGTGCCCGGGTCTTCCCAGGAGCCGGTGATCGTGCCACCGTTGACGGGTTCGCGCCATGCCACCGGCCGATGCCGTGTTCCGGTCGCCGCGCGTCTGCCACGTTCGAGGCGGCTTACGCCAGCGCGCGATCCTCAGACGCGACTCCTCCGGCCGGGCGCGGGTGCGTCGCTCCGATGAAGCGCTCGTGTCAGTGCTTGATCGTTTTTCAACCCGCTCGACGAGAGTATCCAATCCATGAGCGCTGCCTCTTCGCCGTCCACGCTCGGTGCGACCCGCACCCGTAGCGCATTACCACCGCTGACCACGCTCGAGGACATCCAGGCGGCGCGCGCCGCGCTGCCCGACTGTGTACGGCTCACACCCGTGTTGCCGGTCTCGCGTGACTCCGCCGAGATCGACCGGGAGCGTCTGTTCGTCAAGGCTGAATCGCTGCAGATCACCGGTGCCTACAAGATCCGCGCGGCCTTCAACGTGCTTCGTCTGCTCGACGACGCGCAGCGCAAGCGCGGTGTGGTGATGACCTCATCGGGTAACTTCGCCCAGGCCTTCGCCTTCGCCGGGCGCAAGCTCGGCGTGCCGGTGGTGGTGGTGATGCTCGAGCAGACCAGCGCCTACAAGGTCGAGATGACCCGTGGCCATGGCGCGGAGGTGGTCTTTTGCGGTAACGATGCCGGACAGCGGCAGCCAACGGTGGAACGGATCGCCGCCGAGCGCGGCATGCTGGCGCTGGATACCTGGGAGGAACAGCCCATACCGGCCGGGCACGGCACCATCGGACTGGAGATACTCGAGCAGTGTCCGCAGGTCGAGCAGGTGCTGGTCCCGACCAGCTCGGGCGGGCTGATTGCCGGCATCGCGGCGGCCATCAAGCTGACTCGGCCGGAGGTCTCGGTGATCGGCGTGCAGCCGGTGCGTGCCAACGCAGCCTGGCGATCGCTGGAGGCCGGACAGCCGGTGGAGATCGACGACTGGGACAGCATTGCCGACGGGCTGTCGGCACGTCGTCCGGGCGCCTATCCGTTTGCCCATCTACAGGCTTTCGTGGACCGCATCGTGCTGGTCGAGGAGCGCGACATCGGTCGGGCCTTCGAGACCTTGTTGTATCGCGCGAAGCTGCTGTCCGAGCCGGCCGGCGCGGTGGCGACAGCCGCCTTCCTGGCCGGCAAGGTCGATCAGGCACGCAATACGGTGGCACTGCTCAGCGGCGGTAACCTGACCACTCAGGCGATGGACGCGCTGTTCGCGTTGGCCCGGCAATAGCGATCGGCGTGTCCTGCCATTCCTGCCCCGGCCACCGCCGGCGTGGCGCGGGCAGGTCGAGTCTCGATGACTAGAGAAATTCCTCGATCACCCGCGCGAGCTTCTCCGGTTGATCGTGATGCACGTTGTGTCCCGCGCCCGTGATCTCCTCGATGCCGGCCAGGGTCTGGAATGCGCTCAGGCGTTCCTCGTAGCCTTCCGGTTGACCACGCATCGCGTGGATGGAGCGGGACTGTTCACCCTCGACGAACAGCACCGGCGCCTCGATCTGGCGCCAGCAGGCCAGAGCCTCATCGAGTCGGAACAGGTTGGGCCTCGGCAGCATGTGTGCCGGATCGGCACGCCGCACCACCGTGCCGTCCGGCTCTTCCTGGCCCCAGTGACGAACCAGGAACTCGGCGCGCTCGCGGGTGAGGTTGGGATTCTCCGACATCATTCGCTCAGCGAACTCCTCGAAGTCCATGTACGGGCGTTGCCGCGGCGGACGAGCGAGCTGCTCGAGCCAGCGCGCGTAGCGGCGCGGCGCTTCCTCAGCCTGCGCCGCCGGGCCGCCCAGGCCTTCGATGTTGACGAACTTCGCGATACGCATGGGGATCGACCCCGAATAGAGGGACGCGGTGGTCGCGCCCATGCTGTGCGCGACGATGCGAGCCGGCTCCTCGGGCTCGAAATGGTCGAGCAGCACGTCCAGATCGGCCATCAGATCCGCATAGTAGTAGGTGTCGTGGCCGCTCCACTGCGACAGCCCATACCCGCGCCAATCGGGTGCGATGACGTGCCAGTCGCGCTGCAAGGCATCGACCGTGAACTGCCAGGAGGCGGAGTTGTCCTGGAACCCGTGCAGCATGAACAGCTTCGGTTGTCCCTCCCGGCCCCAGCTGCGGCAGTGGTACTCGAGCCCGCGCACCGTCACGCTCAACGATTCACTGGGTGTCATGCTTTGTGCTCCTGTGGCGGATGGTGGGCCGTGCCGCGTAATGGACCGATGCGGTGACCGCGCTCGCGGCACCGGCGATTGCGCGACGCTGAGCCGCCACTATTAAACACAGCGCTGGTATTTCTCAAGAGTGGGGCGGGCCCGTTGGTGCGGCACCCAGGTGATCCGCGATCTCTTCGTCCCGGCGGCGGCATCGTGGCGAATCCCGTGTCTGGCTTTTGCCAAATGCGCCCGTTCGAGCGATACTTGACCGCCTGATGATCTGTTCTTCTACGACGTGCCGGCAGACGAGTGTCGGACCAGCCGCGCGCGTCGCGTCCAGCCACAGTCCGTCGTGTATCCCGCTGTCGCAGCCCGTCTCGCTGCGGCCAGCCGCGGCTTTGGATCCGGTCTCGCCCTTGCCTTTGCCGGATCATGCACGACCCTGCATCACCTGCCCCGCTTCCGTCCTACACCGAGCGCGATGTCAGTCCGGCCTGCGCGATCCGATCGATCGGCAGTTCACCAGATGACGTCCGCATCGCTGATCCATCGCGCCATCGGCGCGTGCTTCGATACCAACGACCGACACGACCGAGGAGAGAGAACACCATGTACAACGCCCGGGGAAAGAGCAAAGCGAACGGTAAGGGAGGTATCAAGTTTCCAGCCCTGGAATGCTGGAATCCGATGACCAAGGTGGCATCGATCGCCGCCGAGGTGGATGGCCGGCGGGTCATGTGCCGGATCTCGGCGAAGGTCCTGGAGAAGAAGTTCGGTCTGTCCGACGACGGGCCGATGCGTACCGTGGTCGAGAATCGGCCCGCGATCGAGGCCGCGGCCCGTGTCCTCATCGAGCGCACCGCTTTCGACGAGAGCGGCGCCATCATTGTCGGGATGCGCGATCTCTGAGCG
>JAGRHX010000246.1 GCA_020444775.1 Gammaproteobacteria bacterium | reverse complement strand
GGCACGCCGGCCAGGTCGAGCAGGGTCGGCATGACATCGGTGACGTGCACGAACTGGCGTCGCAGCACGCCGCGCTCGGCGATGCCGCGTGGCCAGGAGATGACGAAGGACACGCGTCGGCCGCCGCCGCCGGTGTAGGTCTTGAACGATGGGAACGGGGTGTTGCAGGCCTCGCCCCAGCCGGTGGGATACAGCGACACGCTGCGCGGACCGCCCAACTCGTCGAGCAAGGCGCGTTCCTCGGCCAATGGTTGCGGCGCGATACCCATGTAGCGGCGGTTGTTGTTGAACATGCCGGTGGGGCCGCCCGCGTCGGTGCCGCCGTTGTCCGAGGAGAATACGATGATGGTGTCGTCCAGCTCACCCAGCTGCTCCAGGAACGCGACCAGCTTGCCCATGTTCTGGTCCACGCAGTCGAGCATCGCCGCGTAGGTCTCCATGTGTCTTGCGAACAGCGCGCGGTCGGCCGGGTCGGTGTCCTGCCAGGGTGGGACCCGTGGATCGGAGGGCGGCAGGCGGGTGTCCTCGGGTATCAGCCCCATCGTCTTCTGACGGGCGAACCGGGCCGCGCGTACCTCGGTCCAGCCAGCGTCGTAGCGGCCGCGATAGCGAGCCAGATCGGCGGGCTTGGATTGCAGCGGGGCGTGCACGGCGTTGTGTGCGATGTAGAGGAAGAACGGCTTGTCCGGGGAGGCGGCGCGAAGCTCCTTGATGTACTGGATGCCACGATCGGTCCAGTCGTCGGTCGAGTAGTAGTCGCGCGGATATTCGTCGACCGGTAGCAGGGTGTTGTTCAACTGCACGCGCGAGGGGAAGAAGAAATGCGTCTCGCCGTCGAGGAATCCATAGAAGGTATCGAATCCACGCTGTGATGGCCAGTTGTGCTTGGGTCCGCTGGCGACCGTGTCCAGTGTCGGCGTGTTGTGCCATTTGCCGGTCATGATGGTCTCGTAGCCGGCCGCTTGCAGGGTCTCGGCCAGGGTTGCCGCCTGCAGCGGTATCTCCCCTGAGTAGCCGGGATAGCCGGCGTTGTTGTTGGCCAGCCAGCCCGTGCCTACGCTGTGCGCGTTGCGCCCGGTGAGCAGCGCGGCGCGAGCCGGCGAGCATATCGGGTGTGTGGTGTAGTGGGTGAAGAGCTGACCACGCGCGGCCAGCGCGTCGATGTGCGGGGTGTCGATCTCCGAGCCGTAGCAGCCGGGATCCGAGTAGCCCATGTCGTCCATGTAGACGATGACGATGTTCGGGCTGCCGGGGCGCGCGCGCCGGGCCTCGGGCCACCACGGTGTGGACTCGTCACGAGTGCGGCCGATGTGACCTTCGAAGTCGGACATGGCTGGTGTTCCTGCGCAGGTGGAAAGGCGGTCGCGAGCAGTGGGCCGGTGGCCGGGTTCGCGGACGGGGCTCCATTGTGCACGGCAGCCGGGCATTCGTGGAGTGCCCCCTGTCCCGGCGGCTCGGTCCGACCGGTCGCTGCGTCGGCAGACGCCGACTGCCGATTGTTTGCCGCGAGAGCGTGTGCTAAACCGTAGACCCGTCGGCGACCCGAATCCGAAACCCTGACCCGAAACCGGTCTGGATTCCAGCCGCCAGCACTTGCCGGGCACGTCTCGCAGAAGCACGGCCCGCGCGCGCAACCAGGGGCTCCGGCCCTGTCGACCACCGAGGAAGATTTCACCATGAGGAAGCTCTACACGGCCGTTGTGGCCCTGCTGGCCCTGAGTCTGGCCGCGCTGACCCCGGCGCACGCCGAGTATCCCGAGAAGCCGATCAAGATCGTCGTGCCGTTCGGCGCCGGCGGCAACACCGATGGGCTGGCGCGCATGTTCCAGAAGGCCATCCAGGACGAGAATCTCCTGGGGGCGCCGCTGGTCATCGTCAACGTGCCTGGCGCCGGTGGCTCCATCGGTGCGCGTCGAGTCAAGGATTCCGAGGCCGACGGCTACACCTTGCTGCTGA
>JAGRHX010000245.1 GCA_020444775.1 Gammaproteobacteria bacterium | reverse complement strand
CTACTGCGGCGCCCCGATCGTGCACACCACGCTGATCAATGCCGATCCCGCCCTGCGCGAAGGTATCGACTGGCCGGTCAAGGCGATGGTGGCCGGTGCGGCGCCGCCGGCCGCAATGATCCAGGGCATGAGCGAGCTGGGTTTCGAGGTCACCCATGTCTACGGCCTGACCGAGGTCTACGGGCCGGCAGCGGCCTGTGCCCAGCATGACAGCTGGCGCGCCTTGCCGCTGGCCGAGCAGGTTCGTCTGAACGGGCGCCAGGGCCTGCGCTATCAGCTTCAACAGGGGCTGACGGTGATGGATCCGCAGGCCATGATCGAGGTGCCTGCCGATGGTGAGACCATGGGCGAGGTCATGTTTCGCGGCAATATCACGATGAAGGGCTATCTGAAGAACGCTGAGGCCACCGAGGCCGCCTTTGCCGGCGGCTGGTTTCACACGGGCGATCTGGGCGTGATCGAGCCGGACGGCTATGTGAAGCTCAAGGACCGCGCCAAGGACATCATCATCACCGGCGGCGAGAACGTCTCCAGCCTCGAGGTCGAGGAACTGCTCTACAAGCACCCCGCCATCATGGAGGCCGCGGTGGTGGCGCGCCCCGACCCGCACTGGGGCGAGACGGTCTGCGCCTTCGTCACCCCAACCGCGGGTGCCAACGACCTGGACGCCGAGCAGGTCAAGACCTGGTGCCGCGAGCACCTGGCCCGTTACAAGGTGCCGCGCACAGTGGTGTTCTGCGCCCTGCCCAAGACATCGACCGGCAAGATCCAGAAGTTCCTGCTACGCGAGCAGGCCGGAACGCTGGACCAGGGCTGATTCGGCGAGGGCCCATTGGAGCCGCACGGGACGTCCGGCCGGCCCGGTATCCCGGTTTGCCCCTCATGCAGAGGCCACATGCACATAGCATGCAGGCCCCGTGGCTCCTCTTACGGCCATCTCCCTGGCCAGCTTGCGACCATCGGTCGCAATCAACCGATCATTCCAGGGCGGTCGTCCGAAGGGTCGCTCAGGCCCGTCGAGCGCCCACGCGAGAGCGTCGAGCCAGCGAACAGGCTCGCGCCCGCGCCCGCATTCCCTTCCACGCCGACTACACGCGGCTGGCGGCGGTGACCGAGAGCAAGCGCTCGCGCGCGCCGCCAGCGACCGGGCCGGTAACCGTGCCAATGACCCGGGAAGATTCAGCGTCCCTTCTTCGCCGGCTCGTGCTCGCGGCAGATCTGGTTCAACTCGTCGGCCTTCAGCGCGACGTCGAAATAAGCGCAGTGCGAGCCCTGTTTGCCTTTTTGCAGGTGCGTGCAGGTCGGGCACGCGCCGAAGGTCCGCTGTCCTGCCGCGGTCTGGGCCGCGCCGAGCAACCTCTCCAGACCGGTGACCAGACCTTTGCGGTTGCTGTCGCTGAACTCCTTCACCGAGGTCTTGACCAGATCCGACGGCACGGTCTTGGACAGCGCCCGTCGCCCCTTGGCGGTCAGCTTGAGGTGGATCACCCGGCGGTCCTGGGTGTCCGGCTTGCGGGACACGAAGCCCTTGGCCTCGATGGCCTTGAGGGTCTGCGACACCGTGCCCTTGGTCAGCCCAAGGTACTCACTGACAGCAATCGGTGAATCGGAGAAACGGTTGCAGCGTGCCAGATAGCGCAGCGCCTCGAGCTGCACCGGCAGCAGCCCGAACTGCTGCCCCGCGGAGCGGCGATCGCCGTCCAGCAGGCTACCCAGACGCTCAAGCAGGTCGTGAATGTGTTCTTCGTTCATGATGTTGACGTTTCGAGCCGATATTGGTGGGTTGATTGATGGTCTTCTTCAGCGCGTAACTCCCGTGTCACTTAGAACATCTCGAATATGTCCTCCTGACCGTCCCTGATGCGTCTTCGAGCCGGTTCTCGGATCGGCCCCGTGCAGGCCATCCGCGCCACACGTTGCCAGGACACCGCGCCCCCTTCAGAACGCCCGCGTCCCCGAAATGTCCCCCGGACAGGTCTTCCGTAACACTTGCCGGAAGATTCCGCGCCGACCGCGGAACCGGTCACTTGCGGATGTCATCGGCCTGATGTCATCAGCCTGATGTCATTGGCCGGATGCTTTCGTTGTCCTTGGCGCGCGACTCACGTGGAGCCGATCGGTGGCCCGCCGCCCACGGCCTGTGTCGATACTTCCAGCCACCCGCATGACGGCAGGCAGGGCATGTGACACGGCCCACGAGCGGCCGACCCTCAGGGATTGGCGTTCGCGCGTCCACCACCGAATGATAGGACACGAAACCCGATTCGTCAGACGATTCGAAGGCCACGCGTAGCCGTCTGGTTGCGCCTGTGATTCAGTTAACAGTCCAAACGGTAAGTCCAATCGCTGGCACCCCTGACGCTGCTGCGTCCGAACGACATGCGCCGTGGGTCCGAGTCGGATCTGACGACGGCCGCGGCCGCCGCGAACGATATCGACTCAAAGCATGCGACGCGAAGACACGAGATTGCGGACGACCGGCGCCGTCACGAGGGTCGCTGGCGCCGGCGCGGTGAAGTCACCGGACCCGTCAGCGCGGCCGTGCAACCGCTCGGGCGTCTACAGGGCAGGAAACCCTGGAAAAGCCTGGATTCTCCCGCCTGCCCCTCATCGACACTTCGAGCCTGGGCCACTTCGAGCCTGGGCCACGGATCGGCGCCACGAACAAGCGCGCGCCGCACGTAGCAGCCGACAGCAGCAGGACACGGGCCCACTGCGCAGATGACGGCAGGTTCGGACAATCCTGTAGTCGCCCGACCGGTCCGGCCAGTTGTCCGGCATTCGTGTCCCTGACAGGCAACGATCCTCGCGGCCGCCCCAAGTCTCCCACACCGACGTCCCGAATCCGCGACCATTTCTCGCGGCTACCATTGAGTCCGACGCGGCGACTCAGTCGACGTCACATGCGTGTGCTTATGGTATACGAATCATTCCCGGTTCGCCCCGCTACCGCTGGAAATTTCGAGAATTTGACTCAATACAACCTTGCATTCGAGGGGACCCTACCATGTCCTGCATCAGCACGATAACCATCGGGGTACGGGATCTGCGACGATCCGAGCGCTTCTATGCCGAGGGATTCGGTTTCACGACGACTCGCGACCATCACGGCGTGATATATGTTGGCGATGCGGAAACCCGTCTGGCCCTCTATGCGCGTGAGTCGCTGGAGGCCTACACCGGCTGTGAGCTGGCGGCCGACTGGCGACCGCCGGCGGTCGTGCTCTCACACAATGTTTCGAGCGCGACACAGGTCGACATCCTCTGCGCGAAACTGACCACGGCCGGCGGACGCCTGCGTCGGCCAGCCGGCCCGGTCTTCTGGGGCGGGTATATCGCCTGGGTCAGCGACCCGGACGGTGTGCTGTGGGAACTGGTGTTCAACCCGAAGCGGCCCGCCTAGCCCCATTTCAGGCTGGCCTTCGTCGGCGACGCGTGCACGCGGATGCTCGATGACACCCCGTCGGGGGTACAATCCTCGGGTCGACGAGCTGGTCGACCGGGCAGCTGATTCCGGTGACGACACTGGTGACGACCGATTGCCTCGATTGCGCCAACAAGCCGGCACGCGAATCCCCGCGAAGACGAACGCGGTCCCAGAACCCCTGTGCACGATCGCCCCATTGGCCCCATTGCATTGGCCCCATTGTATGAATGGCTGTTGACATGGCCCGCTGGCGAGGAGCCCGTAGCGTATCGGGAGCGCTGCTACGGGCAAGGCTGCAGCGGCGCATTGCCATGAGGACACCCGGTCACATCGCCATGGCTTTGCGCCCTGCATCCCTACGAATCCGCACCCGCCCCTCCACGCCCTCGCAACGAGCCCCGATGTGCTACAGGCTCCTGGCCGCTCTCCTCGTCTGCCAGTCTCTACTCGGGGCCGTGGTGCCACACGGTGTGTTTCGCGTCATGGCGGGATCGGCAGCGGTGGACACCGATGCGCGCCCGAAGACGGTGCTATGCACCGCACGTGGACTGCTGGTGCTCGATGACGAGCAGACGTCGCCGGGCTCGAATCCCGGAACCGAAGCACCGGACTCGTCGTGTCCGGTCTGCCAGCTGCACAAGCTACTGATAGCGGAACCAGCGTTCGCCGCCACCACGACGATTGCGCAGGCCGTCCCGTCCGCGGCCACGCCCTGGCCGCGAACGGCGACCACCCGGCCACGTGCCGCCGGGCCCGGCGGCATCCGCGCCCCACCCGTGTGAGACGCCGCCGACTTCACGTTCAAGGGTAGCGACCGGACGGCGCAGCATAGCGCCCCCGGGTCACGCGTCTGGACGGCCTGTTCCGGACACCCCGCGGGCCCGTCCAACACCACGACCACGCGCTAGCGCTTGTACGTCGTTCCCGGTCGAACCCACGTCGCATCCAATTCGTCTCAACCGATCAAAGGAGACATCAACCATGCCTAAGGCCATGGTCAATCACCTTCATCTTCTGCTCATCTTCGTCGCGCTGGCACCCTGGCACGCGGCATTCGCACAGTCCGGCCAGCATCAGCTCGCAGCGAGCACGACGCACCCGTCAGCCCAAGCCGACACGCTCAGCGTGCTCGCCGTCTGGTCACGCGCGATGCCACCGGTCGCACGCACCGGCGCCATCTATTTCGAGATCCACAATCGAGGTGAGACTGCCGATCGGCTACTGGCCGCCCGCAGCCCCAAGGCGGGCCGACTCGAGCTGCACACGCACATCAACGAGAACGGGGTCATGAAGATGCGCGAGGTCCCGGCTGTCGAGGTCGAGCCTGGCGCTACGGTCATGTTCCAGCCTGGCGGACTGCACGTGATGATGTTCGAGCTGGCGGGACCGCTGGTCGCCGGTGAGCGCTTCCCGCTAGAGCTGCAGTTCGAGCATGCCGGCGTCGTTCAGGTCGAGGTGGCCATCAAGGACCCGATGGCCGGCGCCGGACACGGCATGCAACACGGCCAGGCCGGTCACCACCCGGCCGGCGATGGCATGAAGTCGATGAAGCACTGACCCTACGGCATCGCCGGCGCCACCCACCCGGCGTCCGGTTCACAGCCACGGCCGCTGCATGAGCGGCCGTGGATCCTCGACACGTTGGCGTTCTTGCTGATAGGGGACGAAACCCAGCTTCTGATAAAGCGGCAGTGCCGCGGGATGGTCGAGCGTGCAGGTGTGCAACCAGACCCGTTCGGGTTCGAAGGTCCACGCGGTCTGCACCGTCCACTGCAAGAAATAGCGCCCCAGACCACGGCCGGTGAACGGCGCGGCGATGCCGAAATAGGTCACCTCCAGGTCGCCACCCTGGCGATTGTCCAGCTCCGCGAATCCGGCTGGCGTACCGTTCACGTGGAGCACATAGACATGCACATCCGGGTGCTGGATGGTCTGCTGCAGGCGCTCGTCGTCCCAGCTACGCCGCTCCCACCAACACCAGTCCTGACCGACGATTCGATACAGGAACTTGTAGAAGGCGAGCGTGGGCGGATGCGCGCGCATGATCGCGGTCTGCTCGGCGCGATGCCTGGGCGCTGGCAGCAGCGGTCGCTTTTGCATCTGCAGCCAGGTCACGGTCACGTCCAGCCCTTGCCCGGTCGGCGTCGCGGGCAGCACGGTGGGCGCCGGAGGTTCGAACCGGTCCACACGGCTGCGGTCGATGCTGACCACCCGCGGACCGGAGTGGACTCGATCGTCGTCGGAATCGCTCATAATTCGAATCATGAAACGAATCCTGAGGTCGGACAACCGCTTTCAGCTGGCGTTGCTGCGGGACATGCTGCGCGACAACCACGTCGCCTGCGTGATCAAGAACGAGCTGCTCGCCGGCGCCGCCGGCGAGCTGCCGCCCACCGAGTGCTGGCCCGAGCTTTGGGTGCTGGACGACTATCAGTACGACAAGGCGCTCGAGCTGGTGCGCGCCTACTCACAAGCGCCCGAGGCCGCACCCGGCCCGTGGGTCTGCCCGAGTTGTCAGGAGCAGCTCGATGGTGTCTTCACCCAGTGCTGGCGCTGTGGCTACGAGCGTCCGAACTGGGAGCTGTTCGATGCCGAGCCGCCACCGTCGACCTGATCCAGCGGGTCCATCGTCACGCGACCCGGCCGGTAAGGGCAGCTAGAATCTCCGCATCTGCCCGTATTCGTTACCTCTCATCCATCCGATTCTGAACGCAGGAAAGAGCCATGTCCGAAGCCTCTCAATCATCATCCACCGCATCCGCCAGACCGGGCGCGTTCGACTGGCAGGATCCGCTGCGACTGGACGAGCAGCTCGACGAGGACGAGCGGCTGATTCGCGACACGGCCCATCAATACGCCCAGGAGAAGCTGCAGCCGCGCATCATCGAGGCCTATCGCCACGAGCGAACCGACCCGGAGATCTTCCGTGAGATGGGCGAGCTGGGCCTGCTCGGTCCCACCATCCAGGGCTATGGCTGCGCGGGCACCAGCTATGTGGCCTATGGTCTTATTGCGCGCGAGGTCGAGCGGGTCGACAGCGGCTATCGTTCCATGATGAGCGTGCAGTC
>JAGRHX010000244.1 GCA_020444775.1 Gammaproteobacteria bacterium | reverse complement strand
TCCTGCTTCCAGTGGCCGCTGCTGGAGGCCGCGATCGAGGGCAACATCGTCGCCGACTTCCCGTTGTGCAACAAATCCTTCAACTGCTCGTACTCGGGCCACGACCTGTGAGGCCAGCGCCATGTTCAAACTGTTGCTGGACGCACTGACCCGCGGGCCGGTCAGCATCGATCGACCGGCACCCGACGGCGACACGCTGGAGGCGCTCGGCACCGCCCTGGCCGAGGGCACCCGGCACAAGCTCGGACGTTCGCTGGCCATCCGCGAGGTGGATGCCGGCTCGTGTAACGGCTGCGAGCTCGAGATCAATGCCCTGAGCAACCCGATCTACGATCTGGAACGCTTCGGGCTGCGCTTCGTCGCTTCTCCGCGGCACGCGGACGTGTTGCTGGTCACCGGACCGGTGAGCTGGAACATGAAGGAAGCGTTGGAACGGACCTACGTGGCCACACCCGATCCGAAGTGGGTGGTCGCGGTCGGCGACTGTGCCTGGGACTGCGGTGTGTTCGCCGGCAGCTACGCATGCGCGGGCGCGGTCGCCGAGTTCATCCCGGTCGACCTGCACGTGCGCGGCTGCCCACCGCCGCCGACCGAGATCCTGCGCGGCCTGCTGGCCCTGCTCGAGGTCATGAGCGCAAACGACCGACACCGCTCACCGGGCCGACCTCGGCATTCGACGCCGGCGCAGGACCCGCGCTCAGAGCCTTGACGCACGCGGCTTGGGAAAGCGTCCGCCGTTGAGGGCGACCCTGGCGTATTCACGCTGCCTGGCATCGGCGTTCGCCAGCGCGGCGAGCAACTGCGCGAGTGGCCGTTCACAGGCGGCGAACATGATTCCGGCACCGTCGTCATTGCAGTGTGTGATCACCCCCGTCACCAGGTAGTGATGCAGCGCGCCGTCCTGATAGGCCGAGAACACCACCTGTACGCCACACCCGGAATGCAATCCGGCACGTTCGGCATCCAGCTCGACGAAGATGCCGTCCACCGATACGTCGCGCGCGGTGCACGACAGCGTTCGGTTGGCGTGTAGCTTGAGCTCCACATCGAAGCGCGCGCCGCAGCGCTCGTGCAATCGATGCTTGATCCGCGGAATGGATTCGCCATGCATCGTCTCGATCTCCCGCAATGGCTTGCGTTCAACCCTAACTCATGATTGATGACATGGATTTAAGTTCCTAGTCGTGGGACTACGGACTGCCACTCCGCGGGCCGCCGGCAGCCAGCCCTCGCGGGATCACGACCACCGTCGGCCAGACATCTGTAGACTCTTCGGACGCGTTGCATGAGCGCGTGTCGGCCGGGAGCGCGCCGGCATCGCGTCACCCATACTGCAACAGACCGGAGGCGGACATGAACACACATGACTCTTCCCCACCGAGCCGGCACAAGGCTCTGCAACCGGCGACAGGCGATGCCTTGATCCTGGTCGACGTGCAGGTCGACTTCCTGCCCGGCGGCGCGCTGGGCGTGCCGGAGGCGGAGGGACTCATCGAAACGTTGAACGGCTACATAGCGCGCTTCCGCGCCGCCGGGCTGCCGATCGTCGCCACTCGTGACTGGCATCCGAGCGACCATTGCTCGTTCGCCGCGCAGGGCGGCCCGTGGCCGGTGCATTGCGTGCGCGACAGCGCCGGCGCACGTTTTGCCAACGACCTGCGTCTGCCCGACGACGCCATCGTCATCGACAAGGCGACGAGCCAGGACCGCGACGCGTACTCCGGTTTCCAGCAGACCGACCTCGCTACGATGCTGCGCGCGCGTGATGTGCGCCGGGTGTTCGTCGCCGGGCTCGCAACCGACTATTGCGTGATCGCCACGGTCAGGGACGCGCTCGAGTCAGGCTTCGAGGTGGTGCTGCTCGAAGACGGCATACGCGCGGTGAACGTCCAGGCAGGCGACGGCGAACGGGCGATCGAGGACATGCACCAAAGGGGCGCCCAGGGGTTGTGCCTGAAGGATCTGGCCGCATGAGGACAGCGCAAGCCGAGCCCGCCCCGAGCGATCCGGGTCGCAGCGCGCTGCTCTCGGATCTCTACCAGCTGGCCATGATGGAGGTCTATTACCAGCACGAGATGCAGCAGACCGCGGTGTTCGAATTCTTCGTCCGACGTCTACCGCCGGCACGCAGCTATCTGATCGCAGCCGGCCTCGAGCAGGCCCTGGACTTCCTGCAGGACCTGCGTTTCACCGACGCGGAGCTGGCTTGGATGTCCGCCAGTGGTCACTTCAAGCCCGAGTTCGTCGAGCAGCTTCGTGACTTTCGTTTCAGCGGTGACGTGCACGCCATGCCCGAGGGCAGCGTGTTCTTCGCCGACGAGCCGATCCTGCGGGTCACCGCGCCACTGCCGCAGGCGCAGCTGGTCGAGACCCGACTGGTCAACCTCCTACAGTTCCAGACCATGATTGCGAGCAAGGCCGCGCGCTGCGTGCTCAACGCTCCGGATCGCATCCTGGTGGATTTCGGCCTGCGCCGCTCGCACGGCGCCGAAGCCGGCCTGCTCGCGGCACGCGCCAGCTATCTGGCCGGCTTTGCCGGCACCGCCACCGTGCTCGCCAGCCAACGCTTTGGCATGCCCTGTTATGGCACGATGGCGCACTCGTTCATCCAGGCGCACGAGGACGAGTATGCGGCCTTCGCCCGCTTCTCGCGCGAGCGCCAGCACAACGTCGTGTTGTTGATCGACACCTATGACACCCTGCAGGGCGCACGACGTGTGGTCGAGCTGAGCCGCGAGCTGGCTCATGAGGGTATAGCGATCGCATCGGTGCGCCTGGACAGTGGCGACCTCGCGGTCCTGTCGCGCGAGGTCCGCTCGATCCTCGACCAGGGAGGATGTCGCGACATCAGGATATTTGCCAGCGGCAGCCTCGACGAGTACGCGCTCGCGGCCCTGGTCGAAGCGGGCGCACCGATCGATGGATTCGGCATCGGCACCTCGCTGGACGTGAGCGCCGACGCGCCTTACCTGGATTGCGTCTACAAGCTCGAGGAGTATGCTGGAATCGCGCGCCGCAAGCGCTCCAGCGCCAAATCCACCTGGCCCGGGCGCAAGCAGGTCTACCGTCGCTTCGACCGGCACGGCAAGATGCTGGGGGATATGCTCACCCTCGACGACGACAGCGCATCCGGCCAGCCCTTGCTGGAACCGGTGATGCGCAACGGCGAACGACTCGCCGAATCCCCGTCGCTGGACAACGTACGCGACCGTGCCCGCGCGTCACTGGATGCGCTGCCCGAGACCTTGCTCGGCCTGGACCGACAGGTCGAGTATCCGGTCGAGGTTTCCGCAGCCTTGCTGCGACTGACCGAGCAGGTCGACGCACGCTTCGATTGAACGAGCTCGCACCACCCGAGTACGGCCCGATGGGGTTCTCGAAGGCGAGACCATTCGGACCCGACACCCATTGGGGAGGGAAACCATGAACGATATTGCCCGCTGTAGCTGCGGCGCCGTGAGCGTCAGCGTCAGCGCCGAGCCCTATGCCGTGGTCGCCTGTCACTGCAGCGACTGCCGGCGCCGCACCGGTGCACCATTCGGGGTCGGCGTGTATTTCGACCGCGCCCAGGTCAGCATCAGCGGGGCCACTGGCTGCTTCGAGCGCCCGGCAGCGGAGGGGCGCAAGGTGCGCAACTATTTCTGCACCACCTGCGGCGGCCCGGTCTATTGGCGCACCGATCTGCATCCCGACGGGGTCGGCGTCGCCCTGGGCATGTTCGACGAGCCGGAGCGTTACACGCCGACCCGGTCGGTCTTCGAGCGCCACCGGTCGACCTGGTGTCGCCTCGATGCCAGCATCCCCGGACACCTCGAAGGCAGGAACAGCCCACCCAGCCGCTGATCAGCACTTCGATGCCCGGCCGCGCTGACTTTCCTCCGGCACAGCGTTTGCTCGGCCAGAAGCATCCGCGGTCACGGCTGTCCAGCTCGATGAGCCTTCGACAACGCGACGATGCTGCGGCACCATCTGCGGAACGGCCGATATGGTGGGGCGAGCTCGCCAACACGCTCATTCCAGCGAGCGTTTTGACGAGCTGAGTATGTCTGAGTATGTCGAGGTGAGAACATGACCTTCACGGTGCTTGGTCGCTGCGAGCGAAGCGGCGCGCTGGGGGTGGCCACGGCCACTGGAGAAATGGCGGTAGGGTCGCGGGTGCCGTTCGTGCGTGCGGGTGTGGGCGCAGTCGCCACCCAAGCGCTGACCAATCCGAAGCTTGGCGTGCTGGGACTGAACCTGCTCGGGCTCGGCTACGGTGCGCAGAAGACGCTGACCGAGCTGGCCGGCAGCGACTCGTTCATCGAAAGCCGACAGATAGCAGTGGTCGACAGCGTCGGTGCGGTCGCAGCCCGGACGGGACGCGACAACCGCGACTACAAGGGCGCCGAACTGGGCAGCGGCTTTGTGGCCATGGGCAACAAGCTGGTGGGCCCGGAGGTGGTTCAGGCCATGGCGACGGCTTTTGCATCGAGCGCCGATGAACCGCTGGAAGAACGTCTGTGCAGGGCGCTGGAGGCGGGTCGCGATGCCGGCGGCCAGCCCGACGGGCAACGTTCGGCCGCCATCCTGGTGGCCGAGGACCAGCCCTATCCAATCGTCGATCTGCGGGTGGACGAGCATGACGAGCCGGTTGGAGAGCTGCGCCGGCTGCTGCAGCGCTACGGCCGGCTGAAACCCTATTATCGCGCACGAGCGGCCGATCCGTCGGTCGGACCGTGGGACGAGTGGCTGGCGCGGCAGTCCTGACCCGCTACGGTTGACCGCCGCCGAAGCTGTGGCGGCACCAGCGTGAAGCCTGTGTCTGGGGTCGACCCGTTTCGATGACCGGTTGTCCGCTAAGGAGCAAGCGGCCTGGCCAAAGCACCTCATTGAACCTGTCAGGTGAATGATGGTCGAGTCCAGAGCGACCCTGATGCGAGTTGCACCAGCCTTCGATCGACTCGAAGATCGCCAGCCTCACCTCATCGACAGGACACGCGGGTGCCCGTCATCGACCCATGCTGTCAGCTAAGCGAGCCTCTCGAGCGCATGGACTGAGACGGGCGTTGCGTGACCGATAGCTTCCAGCCTCACTGACGGACGGCCTCGAACTCGAGCATGATCTCGACCTCATCGCCTACCAGTCCATTGTCGACACCATAACGCATGCCAAAGTCGCTGCGCTTGAAGCGGCCTCGTGCAGACACGCCGAGCACGTAGGGCTTACCGGTCAGCAGTCCGGTGGAGAAAGGGTAGCGGCCGGCCTTGTTGACGGTTGCTTCGAGCGTAAGCGGCCGTCGTACGCCGAGCAGTTCGAGCTCGCCCTGCAGTCGGTAGCGCGCCGGCGGGTTGGCGCCCGCCTGCGGGCGTGCGCTGGCCATCCGGAAGACCATCTGCGGGTGACTGCTCGTGTTGAAGAAGTCCTTGCCCAGCAGGTGCTTATCGCGTTCGGCGTGGTTGGTGAAGATGCTGTTGGTCTGCACCGTGACGACCACGTCGGCGATTTCGCCGCTGCGCTCGTCATAACGAAAGCGCCCCGCTGCCTCGCGAAACAGGCCGAGCACGCGGGCATAGCCGATATGCTCGACCATGAACGCCACCACCAGATGATCGGGGTCCAATACGTGTTCGACCATCTGCGCGCGAGCGCCGCGTATGGGCGCCCCGGCGAGCAGCAGCAGGCACAGGGTGAGCAACAGTGAGCTGAGCGCGCCGCGTGACGGCGCCCGGACCGATCGCGTCCGCGCTGGCGGGACATGGAGCGGGGAGATGATCATCGGGTGGTAACCTCCGAAGGGGCGTGCGACCGGCGAGCGAGCCAGCGCACGTCGATGGCGAAGGAGAGCGAGAGCGCCAGCAGACCCGCCAGCGCGAAGAGGCCGCTGACGGGGGGCGCCAACACCGGCAGCAGACAAACGATCAGGGCGATCACCTGCACCACGCACAGGGCCTGGCGTCGGCGGCTGTAGGGCAGCGGTCGTGCCAGCCACGGCCACGGACGCGCCGCCAGCACGAATACGTAGCGGATCGCGCCACACACGAGCACCCAAGGCCCAGCCTGGTCCAGGCGCCACGCGAGCAGCGAGAGCGCCACTATCAGCAGCGCGTCGACCTCCATGTCGAAACGCGCACCAAATGCGCTGACCAGGCCCAAGCGGCGCGCCAGCCAGCCGTCGCAGCCGTCCAGCGCGGTGGCGAGCGACGCGAGCAGCACAATCTTCCACGATGGCTCGGCCTGCGGTGTCTGTAGGACAATCGTGAGCAGTAACATGACCATGCCGGCGCGCAGCAGGGTTACCTGATTGGCGGCTCCGAAGCGGCTCGGCCCGCCGTTGCGCCACAGCAGCCACAGCAGCACGGTGAGGCCGAGGCCGGACAACAGGGTGAACGAAATAATGAAGGCGGGGGCCGCCTGCGTCTCCACCGGCAGCATCGGCGCGATCGCCAGCAGCCCGGCATGCACGGCGAGCCCGGAAGCCAACGCGCTACCCAATGGCGCGCGCACCCGGCTGGTCGCTACTGCCGAGGGGCTGTGCGCGTGCTGCCTCGAGGACCGGACGCTCACCACCATCCGCTGCCGGACCAACCGCTGCAGGGCCAACCGCTGCAGGGCAGCGCGCGGCGGCCAGAGCAGGCTCGCCACGAGCCTGACCGGCCCGGCGGTGCCGGCTGTTGCATGCGCGTGGCGACCAAAGCGTGTGTGCACGGCTGGTCGGCCGGGCTGAATGGCCCGATTCGCAACGCACAACAAGAGGTGTCTGCTTTCGCCATGTCGTGCTCCAAGTCTCAGCCCATCGAGGCCAGATCGTTCTGGACTGTTGCCCCCGGTCGCGGCGAGATCCGCGGCGAGCGACTGACGCCGCCGCAGGCGGGCGAGGTGCTGGTGCGAACACTGTACTCGGGGATCAGTCGGGGTAGCGAGGCCCTGGTCTTCCATGGCCGGGTGCCAGCAAGCGAGCATCAACGGATGCGTGCGCCCCATCAGCAAGGCGAGTTTCCAGCGCCGGTCAAGTACGGCTATATCAATGTCGGCCGGGTCGAGCAGGGACCGACGGCGTTGCTTGGACGCGAAGTGTTCTGTCTCTATCCCCATCAGACCCGCTACGTGGTGCCGCTCGACGCGGTCGTGCCGCTGCCGGCCGGGCTCCCGGCGGCACGCGCCGTGCTCGCCGCCAACATGG